>DATNET010000012.1:0-6194 GCA_035606745.1 Tepidiformaceae bacterium | reverse complement strand
CGACGGCAAGGTTTGGCACCTCGATGTCGGCTCGTCGCATCCTGGGGCTGGAGTAGGTCCCAAGGGTTGGGCTGTTCGCCCATTAAAGCGGTACGCGAGCTGGGTTCAGAACGTCGTGAGACAGTTCGGTCTCTATCCGCCATGGGCGTAGGAGTTTTGAGAGGCGTTGCCCCTAGTACGAGAGGACCGGGGTGAACGGACCGCTGGTGTGCGGGTTGTTCCGCCAGGAGCATTGCCCGGTAGCCATGTCCGGATCGGATAAGCGCTGAAAGCATCTAAGTGCGAAGCCGACCTCAAGATGAGAACTCCCACCTCGCAAGAGGGTAAGACCACAGGAAGACTACCTGTTTGATAGGCGCCAGGTGTAAGCACAGTAATGTGTTCAGCTGAGGCGTACTAATGGTCGAGGGCTTGACCTACATTGAAGACTTGCCATCTTTGAATTTCCCAGCAGTTTCTTTCGCTCTTCAGTTTTCCAGGTGCGCGCGCCGGCGCAACCCGTCGCGGGGTAGAGCAGTGGTAGCTCGTCGGGCTCATAACCCGGAGGCCGGGGGTTCGAATCCCTCCCCCGCTACCAAACAATTTCGCCCCCTAAAGGGGCTCATCGAGAGAGGCTTCCGCCCAGGCGGGAGCCTCTCTTTCGGTATGCTTCGGCGCTTGATCCTCCGCTTCCGGCGCGTAATGTACCCGGAAACGCGGAGGCCGCCATGCCACAAACGGACCCGTTCGCAACCGCCATCGAGATGCTGGCCGCACTCAACCGCGGCGATGTTTCTTCGGTCGAGTTGACCGAGCTCCACATCGAACGCATCGAACGCCTGGACCCGAAGATCAATGGCGTCGTTGTGCGCGACTTCGACCGTGCCCGAGTGCAGGCGCGTAGAGCCGATGCCGAGCGGGCCGCCGGAGGTTCCCTTGGTGCTCTGCACGGGTTGCCGCACACCATCAAAGAATCCACGGCGGCCGAAGGACTGGCCCAAACGGCTGCCATCCCGGAGTTCGCCGGACACGTCGCAGCGGATGATGGGCCGGTGGCTGCTAAGGTTCGCGCCGCGGGGGGCGTACTTCTCGGCAAGACGAACATCCCGCCCTATGTTGCCGACATCCAGGCCAACAATGAGACCTACGGCCGCAGCCTGAACCCGTGGGACCCTGCGCGGGTCCCGGGCGGTAGCACTGGAGGGGGCGCCGCGGCAGTCGCAGCGGGCCTTACGCCGCTGGAATTTGGGAGCGACATCGGCGGCTCCATCCGTATCCCGGCCATGTTTTGTGGAATCTACGGCCACCGGCCATCGGAGACGGCAGTCACGCGCGTGGGCGCGGTGCCGGCGTCGACCCGCCCGAACCCGGCGTTCTTCATGGGCGTGCAGGGACCGCTGGCTCGGAGCGCGGATGATCTCGAACTTGCGCTCGACGTCATTGCGGGTCCGGAAGTTGGTGAGGATGTCGCGTGGAAGCTGCAGCTGCCGCCGTCGCGACACGGGCGGCTCAAGGATTTTCGCGTGGCAGTGCTGCCTCAGATCGATTGGTGTCTCATCGACGATGGGTTGCTTGGTGCGCAGGAAGCTGCCGCAGCGGCGCTCTCCGGGCTTGGCGCGAAGGTCGCCGTGGCGGCGCCCGATTTCGACCTGCATGAACACCATCGGAATTACATGCGGCTGTTAGACACCTTGATCAACTCACCGTTGACGCCCGAGCAGCGGGCCGCTGCTGGCCTTCGACCGCCGGCGTCTTCATCTGAGTTCATTAGCTGGATAGCGGGGCGCGAGGTGTATCGAGAGGCGTATCGCGCGTTCTTTCGCGAGTGGGACATCTTGCTTTGCCCGACGACCATCATGCCCGCGTTCGAACATGATGACCGGCCGATGGCGGAGCGCACGATCGTGATCAACGCCGTCGAACGGCCGTTCTCGGGCTTCCTTGCGTATTCGGGATGGGCCACGCTTTCGGGGCAGCCGTCGACTGCGTTCCCGATGGGTCTGAATTCGAGGGGTTTGCCGTTGGGCCTCCAGGCGATCGGCCCTTACCTCGAAGATCGGACCACGTTACGGTTCGCGTCGCTGATGGCGGACGAGTGCGGCGGTTTCGAACGGCCGCCGGGATTCGACTAGCTCGGCAGCGACCCTCCGGGTTCTTGCCGCATCGCGTCCCAAGTTAGCCGGCGAGGCTTCGAAGTGAGGGGTTTCCCTGCTAGTTCACCTGCATACTTGATGGCACGATCGCGTCATGGCGAGCAGACTGCCGCTCTTCGCGGCTGCGCTACTTTTTGTGATCGGGGTCGTTGGGATGGTAACGACGGCCCCTGGCCGGGAGTTCGGCGGAGCGTTTCTACCACTGCTCGAACCCGGCGCCAGGGCCGCACCTGTGCCGGCGATTGCATTGAACCCCACTCTTCCGCCGATCGTGTTCGCGGCACCGCCGCCAGCCTCCACGCCGCTGCCTTCGGAGCCGAACGCCGTATTGGTCGTGGGGGCAGCCGTTGCGACGCCCTCGGCCAGTCCCACGCCATCGGTTCATGTCGCGTCTACGGGCGGGATCGCCGCGGATGATTCGCCGGGGTCAGCGAAGCCGATGGTGGCCGTCGCCGTTGCGCTCGCCGCGGATGCGCCGCCGCCGACGCGCGAGCCCGTGCGGCCGCTGATGCTCGCCGCCGACGGAGGCGAAGCGCCGACCACGACACCGACCCCCGGGAGCGATGGCTCGCCGACGGCAACGGCCGGTGACACGACACCGACTCCTGCGCCATCCGCTTCGCCGGCGCCGTAGCGCACTCCCAGCCAACAATGTTGTTTGTCGCCGAGCGGGGCACGGCTGCTGCTGATAATTGGAACGTGGCGTCGAAAGCATGCGAACTATCGCATGTTTGGCGCTATACTGCGCTGCATCATGTTGACGGCAGCTTTTTGGCCCAGACGAGTGTCCGAGCGGTGCCCGACGGCGTCGGGGTTGTGGGCGCCCGACGGACAGTCTGTGACGTGGTTCATATGCACGGGCGGGAGCCAGGGCTACGGTTCGCGTATCGGCCAAAAAATACACTCCGCCGCTACCCTTAGCTCCAATAGTGGGCGAGGCAATCGCCCGCGAGATGCAAGATGAACCCGACACCGGACCCTTCGACCCTCACCCAGATAAAGCAGTACCGGCTCGTCCGGGAACTGGGCCGGGGCGCGATGGGCACCGTCTACGAAGGGGCGGATGCCAGGGATGGCAGCCGGGTGGCGGTGAAGGTCTTGCACCCGGCGCTGGCCGCGAGTGATCCGACGTTCCGCGATCGCTTCGAACGAGAAGCACACATCGCGGCCCTGTTGCGCTCGCCCTACACCGTCCACCTCAACGACTTCGGCTTCGCCAACGGCCTGTACTTCCTCGTCATGGAGTTCGTCGAAGGCGAATCGCTGAACCAGGCGATGGCGGCCGGGCCGATTGAACCAGCGCGCGCGCTCCACATCGCGATCTCGGTGGCCCGCGCACTCGAAGAAGCGGCGGCCCGCGGCGTGGTCCATCGCGACATCAAGCCCGACAACATTTTGCTTTCGTCGGACGGCATGGTGAAGGTCGCCGATTTCGGCATCGCGCGCCAGGAGGGTGGCGTGGGCGCGACGGCGGTCGGTGGCTACGTCGGGACGCCCGCGTACTCGGCGCCGGAGCAGATGCAGGGCGATGCGGACGCGCGCACGGACATCTACGCACTCGGGACGACGCTTTACTGCATGCTCGCCGGACATCCGCCGTTCATGGCGCCTTCGGGGCGGGATGTGCTGCGCATGCATCAATACGCGGCCGTGCCGATGGAACCGTTGGCGTGGCTGCCGGACGCCATCACGAACCCCGTGCGGCGGTGCCTTGAGAAGGACCCACGCGATCGATACCAGTCGGCATCGGACCTTGCCGGCGCGCTCGAACGTGCAGCACGGGCGGCGCCGAATCTGCCGCCGCGGCCGACGGAACCGACGGCACCCGTTGCGCCGCCACACGTGACGCCGGTGGCCGACTTCGCGAAGCCGCCCGTCGTGCCAGCCAGCACGGAAGCGTCAGCGGCATCGGGAAGTGATGCGGCAGCCGTGGCGCCAGCGCCATCGGCGACCTTAGCTGCGCCGGGGGCGATGCCAGTCATTGCGACGGCGACGCTCGCTGCTGGGGTGGCCGCAGCGGATGCGACGCCCCAACCGACGTTGGCGGCCAACGCGATCGAACCGCCTCCGGCGGTGGCGAGCACGGCGGCGGAGACGCCGGCACCGGACAACGTTGTCCCCGGCAGCATTGCTCCAGGGGTTCCTGAGCCGACTGCACTTGGGGTCGCCCCGGACCTCGCCCAAGGCAGTGGCCCCGACGAAACCCTCGCCGCGCCGGCTGCATCCGCGGTTGCCGAGCCTCAGGCGGCGGCGGCAGCCGGGACTGTGGCTGCTGCCGCGGTGGTCGCAGAGTCCGAATCCGAAGATCTCGCTGGCAATATCGATTCGGGACCGGCCCCTAAAGCGGCCAGGCGCGCGTTCGGCGGTCCCCCTGTCGCGCTCGGCGGGCCGCCCGCCGCGGCCGGTACACCCGCGGTGCTCCCAGCCGAACCGGTCAGCGAACCGCCGGGCGACTCGCCCAGCGAAGCGGCTGTCGCGGCGACCCCGTTCGAAGCGGTGCCTGTTGCCGCCGCCGTGAGCGGTCCACCACGCAAACGCCGCGGAATGCTGTTAGCGGTGCTCGGCGGCGGCGTTGCTGTGATTGCGGCCGTGGCCATCGTGCTTGTGTTCACTCGTGGCGGCGGGAACGCAGCGTCTCCCGGCGCCACCGTGACGCAACAAGCCGCGGCAGTTTCGTCCTCGAAGACCGGTGATGCGAGCCCGTCTCAGACCCGCTCGGCAACGTCCACGCCAGGCGCGACATCGACGGTGCCAGCATCGCCTTCCCCCGGAGCCGGCTCGGTGAGCGCCACGCCGCCCCCAACCAACGTGTCGGTCGCGGCAACGGCGCAGCCGCAGGGTTCTGGCCAGGGCAACGGGCAGGGTGGCACTAACCCGCCTCCGCCACCCCCGGCGGCAACCGCCACGCCGGTGCCGCCAACCCCCGTACCGCCAACGCCGATCCCGCCGACGCCGGTGCCGCCGACGCCCGTACCTCCCACGCCGACACCCGTGCCGCCTCCCCGGATCGAATTCCTCGGATTCTGGGGCGCGACATCGTCGGATTACCAACCTTCGGGTGGGACGTATTTCAACATTCCAGCGGGCGTTTCGCTGATAGGCAGTGGCGGGACGATCACTACGTGTGGCGTGAACGGGCTGTATGCATGGACGCATTCGGACCAATCGCAGTACACGGGTTTCAACTCTTTGACGGTCGATTTCCAGTGGTACTACGAGGGTAGCGCTGTTGGTGGCGGCCCTGGCACATGGACGGTGAATGCCGACCCGACGTGGTTTGGCTATCGAGGTGGCGTGCTGAACAACGGGACCTGGAAGCTCGTAATCACGGCCGAGAACGGCGGCCCTACGATTTCCGCAACGGTGACCCTGGCTTGCTGAGCGCTCCGAAGAGCGGCAATCGTCCGCGGCTGGGCCGCAAGAACGGATGGAAGTAATGGGGACAAACCCGGGATGCTACCTGCGCCGTGTGGCCCGAACCGGTGCAGCGTTCGCCGTGGTCGCGGCGGCGTTGGCGTTTGCGAACGGTGCAGTCGCGGCCCAGGCAACACCGGGAAGCAGCCTGCCCGGGCCAACTGTGGGAGCCGCCGCGGCCCCGAGCGCGCCGGCGGGCACGCCCCAGACCGGGCTAAACCTGCCGTTCGTCACGCACCTTCCCGGTGTCGTCAAAGATGACACCACGAACGGGCCCGCGACGGCCGTGGTCGTCGACAAATTTGGCCAGGGCAGCTTCACGGTGGCGCCCGGTGGGCAGGTCTGCGACGTAGCGTGTACGAGCGTTAGCCTGGACGAGCATCCCCGGACGAATCTTGTTGTCTCGGCCACCCCGGCCGCCGGCTGGGAGATTCGCGGTTGGACAGGCTGCACGCCGGCCGCCGACAACGCGTCCTGCTCTACGACGACGGGCGTCGGGAGCAAGCTTCACGTGTCGTTTGGCCAGGCCGGTATCACGTTTGCGGCGCCGCTGCGCATCCTGACGAGCGCGTCGGTAATCGGTATGCAGGTTTCCGGCGATACGTTCACGTTCCCGGCCAATTCCGAGCTCGATGGTATTAGCGCGGG
>DATNET010000002.1:0-4117 GCA_035606745.1 Tepidiformaceae bacterium | reverse complement strand
TCTGTCACCGAGGTTTACCAGTACCTTGGCAACGGCAAGACGACGCTGATGCTCGCAGGCGGGACGGACGTGATCGTCCAACTCCGCGAAGGCCGGCGGCGCTGCGACCAGCTGGTCGATCTCAAACACATCCCTGAATTGGTCGCGCATGGCTTTGCGAGCGACGGCACGCTAACCATTGGTGCCGCGGCACCCCTGGCCGAGCTCTACGAGGACCCGGAGGTTCGCCATCGGCTGCCAGGCCTTGTCGACGCTGCGTCGCTTATCGGCGGCATCCAGATCCAGTCTCGTGCCAGCCTCGGCGGCAACCTCTGCAACGCCAGTCCGGCAGCCGATTCCTCCCCAGCGTTGATCGCGCTCGGTGCACGTCTTTTGGTTGGCTCCAGGGACGCGACCCGCGAACTGCCCGTCGAGGAATTCTTCGCCGGTCCCGGCCGGAACACCCTTGAGCCCGGCGAGATCCTTCTGCAGATCAAGATCCCACCACAGCCGGAACACTCGAACGTAGCCTATCTCCGTTTCATCCCGCGCAACGAAATGGATATCGCCGTCGCGAGTGCGGGCGTACGCCTGGAACTCGACGCGGCTAACGAGACGATCACCGGCGCTCGCCTGGCTATTGGCGCGGTTGCGGCCACCGCACTCGTGATCGATGTGTCTGGCATGGTCGGCAGCGCACCCGGCGATGAAGCGTTCGCCATCGCGGCAGCGGCCGCATCGGCTGCGGCCCGGCCAATCGACGACATGCGCGGCGGAGTGGCGCAGCGCACAAAGCTCGCTGGAGTGCTCACCACCCGCGCGTTCAACATCGCGCTGCAACGGATCAGCGCACAGCGCCCAGTGGAGGCCCGTTAACTATGTCCCGAACCCAGGTCCAGACGCGCCTCAACGGCGTCGCAATCGATTTCTTGTGCGAACCGCGCCAGAGCCTGCTCGAAGTACTGCGCGACGAACTCGGCCTCACTGGCTCCAAGGAAGGCTGCAACAACGGCAACTGTGGCGCCTGCAGCGTCCTCGTCAATGGCCGCATCGTGAACTCCTGCTGCGTCCTTGGCGTCGAAGCGGAGGGCGCCGAGGTCGAGACGATCGAAGGCGTCGCAAAGGGCGACCAGTTGCACCCCCTTCAGCAGGCATTTCTCAACGAAGCGGCACTCCAGTGTGGCATCTGCACGCCGGGCTTCATCATGGCTTCGAAGGCGTTGCTCGCGCAGGAGCCGAACCCGGATGAGCAGCGCGTGCGCCATTGGCTGGCGGGCAATCTCTGTCGCTGCACCGGTTACGATAAAATCGTCAAAGCCGTGCTTGTTGCAGCCGCGGCCCAGGCCCCCGAAATGCAAGAGGTGAAGTGACCATGACCACCGTTGAAAAGCCCGCTTACACCGTCATCGGTACTCGTCCGGTCCGGCCGGATGGTGTGGAGAAGGTGACGGGCAAGGCCCAGTACGGCGCGGACATCCGCCTCACCGGCATGCTGTTCGGCCGCGTGCTGCGTAGCCCCCATGCGCATGCCCGCATTCTCTCTATCGATACGAGCGCCGCAGAAGCTTTCCCCGGAGTGCTGGCGGTCGTCACCCATCGCGACTTGCCGTCTGCCGAAGACAAGATGGAAGAACTCGGCGAGAGCAACATCAATGTCCGCGAAGCCAGTGACAATGTGCTCGCTTCCGACAAAGTCCTGTACCGTGGCCACGCTATTGCGGCAGTTTGCGCCGCCAGCCCCCACGTTGCCGAAGAGGCGCTCGCGAGGATCAAGGTCGAATACGACGTCCTCCCGCCCGTCATGGATGTCCGCGACGCCATGCGCGAAGACGCTCCGCTGCTCAGCGAAACGCGGCACACCCGCTCCATGGGGGGCAAGACAAGCGAGAAGCCGAGCAACATCGCCGCGTATAACCAGTTCAAGGGCGGTGACATCGACGCTGCCTTCGCCGAAGCCGACGCCATCGTTGAACGCGAGTTTACGACCGCGATGGTGCACCAGGGGTACATCGAGCCACAGACTTCGACCGCGAGCTGGAACGCCGACGGCACCATCACGATCTGGACGAGCACCCAGGGTTCGTTCGCCGTTCGCGGACTCGTGGCCGAAATTCTGCGCCAGCCGGTCTCGAAGATTCGCGTCATCCCGATGGAGATCGGTGGCGGCTTCGGCGGAAAGCTGCCAATTTACCTCGACCCCGTGGCCGCGCTCCTCTCAAAGAAGAGCGGCCGTCCCGTGAAGATTTCCATGAGCCGGACTGATGTCTTTGAAGCGACCGGCCCCACGAGCGGAACGTACATCAAGGTCAAGATGGCCGCCAAAGGCGATCAGATCACGGCCGTGCAGGCGACGCTGGCCTACGAGGCTGGTGCTTATCCAGGCTCGTCCGTGGGCGCAGGCGCGATGTGCATGCTCGCGCCGTACCGCGTCGAGAACTTCGAACTCAACACTTACGACGTTGTCGTGAACCGGCCCAAGACCGCAGCCTATCGCGCTCCTGGCGCACCGGCAGCTGCGTTCGCCGGCGAAAGCGTTGTCGACGAACTTGCCCGCGAACTGAAGATCGACCCGCTCCAGCTACGCCGTGCCAACGCCTCACGCGAAGGCACCCGGCAGGTCACTGGCGTGCCGTTCCCGCGCATCGGCGCTGAAGAGGTCGTCGACGCCGCGATCGATTCGCCCCACTACCGCTCCCCGATTGAGGGCCCGAACCGCGGCCGTGGCGTTGCCTCTGGCTACTGGTTCAACGGCGGCATGCAATCCAGCGTGGTCGCCTCGGTCAACGGCGATGGGACGGTCAACCTCATCGAAGGCTCGATCGATATCGGTGGGACCCGTGCGTCGCTGGCCATGCAACTCGCCGAGACCCTCGGCGTCAGCTACGAGTCCATCAGGCCGACCGTCGTCGACACCGATTCGGTCGGCCACAACGACGTCACCGGTGGCAGCCGCACGACCTTCGCGACCGGCATGGCCGTCTTTGAAGCCGGCATGGACATCCGCCGCCAGATGATCACGCGCGCCGCCAAGCTCTGGAGCTGCACCGAAGACGACGTCGTCTACGAAGAGGGCGGCCTTCGCTGCCTCAAGGATTCGACCAAGGAGATGACCTTCGCAGAGATGGCGAAGCAGTCGGCTCGCACTGGCGGCCCGATCGTTGGCAAGGCGTCGCTGGTAGCCCGCGGCGCCGGCGGCGCGTTCGCCACGCATATCGTCGATGTCGAAGTCGACCCGGACACCGGTAAGGTCGAAATCCTGCGCTACACCGCCGTGCAGGACGTCGGCACGGCTATCCACCCGGCGTACGTCGAAGGGCAGATCCAGGGGGGCGTCGTTCAGGGCATCGGTTGGGCGCTCAACGAAGAGTACTTCTACGACGAATCCGGCCGCATGGTGAACTCCAGCTTCCTCGATTACCGCATGCCAACGTCGCTGGATGTCCCGAACATCGACACCGTGGTCATCGAAGTGCCAAACCCGGGCCACCCGTATGGTGTCCGTGGGGTGGGCGAGGTGCCCATCGTGCCGCCTCTCGCCGCCATCGCAAACGCCATCCACGATGCCACGGGCCATCGTTTCACGTCGCTCCCGATGTCGCCGCGCAAAGTGCTCGAGGCGCTCGACGGCATCGAATAAACCTGCGGCGCGGCGATCGCCTATCGCCAGGAGTGCCGACGCTGATTGGAAGAGGAGTGATGGGAACAACCTACGTTGATGCGGTGCTTCGCGGCCCAACAGGCCGCGAAGCACCGGTTCGCTTCCTCGTCGATGGCGGTGCTACGTATTCTTTGGTTCCCGCTGATGTATGGCGCGATTTAGAGCTGCAGCCGTCCCGTACCGCCACCACGATCCTCGCCGACGGGACGACCATTGACCGTGATGTCTCTGAGTGCCACTTCACGCTGCCCCAGGGGGCGAGCCATTAGCCTGTCTTCCCTGGCGAACCGGGCGATCAGGCGCTTCTTGGTGCGGTGACGCTGGAAAATCTCGGCCTCGTGCTCGATCCATTCCGACGCACGCTTCAGCCGATGCGTATGTTGTTGGCCTAGCCCGTGGCTGTCGTCATCATCCCCGCCACACTCCGTGACCTCTGCGCCGGGACATCGAAGCTCGACATCCCGGCCGCGACGATCGAGG
>DATNET010000635.1:0-2462 GCA_035606745.1 Tepidiformaceae bacterium | reverse complement strand
CCCGACGCCATCGCCACCAGCTGACGGCCGCCGGCCTGATACGTCACGAGGCCCCCGCCCGCGGATTGGCCCGTGTCCATCTGCCAAACGATCTTGCCGCTCGCGGCGTCGAAGGCGTACAGGCGGCCGCCCAGGTCCGCCGCGAACACCACGCCGCCGGCCGTGGGCGTCACCCCCGCCAGGATCGGGCGCGACGCCTGATACTTCCACCGCACGGTCCCCGACTCCGCGTCGAATGCCGTGACCCATCCGCGCGCCCGCTCGGAGGGATCGAAGATCGCTGAGACCGGGCCCTCGTTGCCGAACCACACCGCGCCCGCAGGAGGGATCTCAGTGGTGTCGCGCTTCAGCTGTACGCGCGAGCACCAGTCGACCGCCCCGACGTACAGCAGGTTCGTCTGCGGGCTGTATGCCGCGCCGTTCCATTCGACCCCGCCCACAAAGCCCGGGCAGAACCGCACGACGCTGTCGCGCGACAGCGGCGCGTCCGCGTTTTCGCGCGTGGTGATCGGCCGTTCCCACAGCACGGGCAAGGTGGTCGTACGCGAGCGGTCCAGGACCGACAACAGGCCGTTCTTGTTGGCGGACGCCACGATGGCCCGCCCGCCGCGCGTGGTGACCACGATGGGCGGACTGTCCACGTCCCAGTCGTGATTGTCGTGCTTGACGAGCTGGTTGTAGCCGAGCAGGCGGCCGGTTCGGGCGTCGAGTGCGATGACGGAGTTGGTATAAAGATTGTCGCCGGTGCGCAGCTCGATATCGAAGTCGGGGGCCGGGTTTCCCGCGGGCACGAACAGCACGCCGCGACGCTGGTCGAGGGTGAACGACGTCCACAGACCGCCGCCCGCTTTCGGCAGCCGCGGGTTGGTCCACGTGGTTCGCCCCACTCCCGTATCGGGAACCACGTCGAACCGCCATACCACGTGGCCATCCGCCGGATCGAGCGCATACACGTGTCCGGTGACGCCGACGATATCCCCACCGGCGGTGCCGATGTACACGAGGCCGTTCCAGGCGATCGGCGCCATCGGCATCAACATCCCGGGGGTCTGCTCAGCGATGACATGCTCCCACAACAGCCGCCCGTCACTCGCATTGAGAGCAAACACCTGCCCATCGGATGTGCCGCGGAACACCCTGCCGTCGAGGTAGGCAAAGCCGCGATGCACGGCGAGTGGGTGCGGCGTAGCGCTGTGCCGCACGTACTTCCACCGCTCGGCGCAGCTGGCCGCATCGATGGCGTAAGAGATGGTGTCCGTGGTGAAGTACAGCACGCCGGCGATCACGATCGGGCCGGTCTGGAGCGACGTCACCTCGGGCAGCGCGTAGCGGCAGACTTCCCGCAGCTGTCCCACATTGGCACGCGTGATCTGGGTGAGTGGCGAAAAGCGGTCCCCAGCGACCGTCCGGTTGTAGGTGCGCCAGTCCGCGTCTGGAACACCCTTTTGCGCCGGCAACGTTACCGGGATCGTCGCGGCGAGCAGCACTACCCCGCTAGCTTGAATCAGGCGTCCCAGCATCAGGCTCTCTCCGAGGAGGGATTTGCGTTGACTCGCAAGGCAAGCGCCGGGCCAGGGCTATGTGTTTGCAGGGCGGAGACTTGGTTTCTTGGGCGGCGACAGCCCGTTGGCAATTGCCAACCGGTTAGCGCCCCGTATACCTAACGCCCATGGTTGACACCGCGAACCTTGGCCCGCTTGCAGCCCAGTTGCGGGCCACCCTCGACAAGATCCCGGCCTACACCTGGTACGCGAATCCCACCGGCGGGCTCACGTTCGTCAATACCCGCTGTGCGGATTACCTCGGTCTGCCGCCGGACCATCCCCTCCGGTTCGGTGTCGACACCGGCGCGGCGTGGGACTCCCATATCGCATTGCTGCATCCGGACGACGCGGAAGAAATGCGGCGCGCCTGGTCAGAGTGCCTGAAGACAGGCTCCCCTGGTGAAGTGAGTTTTCGAGTGCGTAACGCTGCCGGCGCGTACCGCTGGTTCCTCAGCCGCGCTGAGCCACTCCGGGCGACGGATGGCACGATCCTGCATTGGATCGGGATCAATCTCGATATCGACGACCGCAAACAAGCGGAGTTCTACCTTGCGGAGGGAGAGCGGCTTGCTCACACCGGGAGCTGGGCATTCACCGCTGCCGGCTTCAAGCACTGGTCGCCCGAGCTGTTCGCGATCTACGGTCTCGTTCCGAGCGGGAGAGCGCCGAGCATACCGGAGTATATGGCGCTGGTACACCCGGATGATCGGGAGTTCGTCGCCCATGAAATTCAGCTGATGCTGGCGGACCATCGCGGGTTCGACTTCACGAAACGCGTGGTCAGACCCGATGGCACGATCCGCTACGTCCGTTGTGTCGGCGTCCCGGCAACAAGCGGCGAGGGCTTTGTCGGAACCGGGATCGACGTTACCGAGCAGGAGCACCTGACGGCGGCCCGGCGCAAGATCGAGATCGAGC
>DATNET010000632.1:0-3632 GCA_035606745.1 Tepidiformaceae bacterium | reverse complement strand
GCCATGATGCGAGCACGTTCCTTGGCGGGTGTGGCTAAAGCTGAACGTCCCGTCCCGGCAGTGGGCTGTAGCGCCCGCGGGCGGCTTGCCATCCGCGGTGCGCGTCGGCGACGGGACCCACTCGCCCTGGGAATTGATGTAGCCGCGCCCCTGCGACGTCGCGGCCTGCGGCGCCTGGGCGGTGAGAAACTCTTCGAGTAGGTATCCCGCGAGCTGCGAAACCGCGACGTTGCACCAGCCCTGAGCGCACGTGTAGACACGAACGGCCGTCCCCTGGGGCAGCGCGGCCAAAGCAGGCGCGTTCGCGAACGGCTTCTCCCGCAGCCGAACGGACGCCGTGGTGTAAGCGAGTGTGTCTTGCGGTGTGACCTGGGCCTGGGCCGAGACTGGCCCAGCGAGGAACGCACAACAGAGCAGCGAGAACAGTAGGCGACGCATCGAGCCCTCCAGCGGTGGGTCTGCCCAATACGGCACCAAAGCGGGCGAGTTGCAAGACCCGTCGTCAGCAGCTGGTTTCGTTCAACGCGTCGTCGCTCCGCCAACCTCGCCCACGACCTCCCGAACTGCCGTCAGGATGTCATCCGCTAGCCGCGGGCGCGCCTTTAACACGGCTCGAGAGACGGCAACCCCGCCAATCATGGCCGCCACGATGGCACGGGCGCGTCGCCGCTCGCTCGCAGTCGAGTCGCTGGGCCCCAGCGCCGCCTGCACGGCTTCGACGGTGCGCTCGAACCCCTCACTAAATCGGGCGCTCACCAGCGCGTCTTGCCGCGCGATCTCGCTAGCGGATGCGGCCATGGGACAGCCGTCCGCCAGGTTGTCGCGCAGCGAGCGCGACAGGTACCGATTGAGATAGTCGCGGAGCGTCGGTCGATGGTTGTGCTTCGGCGCCGTCAGGTACGCGATCGATCGGTCCAGGCCCTGCCGGAGGGCTTCGGCGGCCAACGCTCCCTTGGACGGGAACTGCGCGTACAGAGCGCCGTGCGTCAGGCCGGCAGCCTTGCCGATCTCCGCCACGCCCACGCCATCGATGCCTCGCCCGCGAAACAGGCGGGCCGCCGCCCGAACGAGCGCCGCCCGATGCTGCGCCGTTTTCCGCTTCGTGACTTTCATCGGGACCCCCGGGAACCTTCCTGGTCATTGAGCGGTTGCAGTCGTCAACTGCCACTATTCATTGCGGACGCAATGATAACACGACGGGCAGCCGAAGAGGAGGGTGAAGTCATGTACCGGAAAGTCCTTTTCGTGACCAGCCTGATGCTCGCATCGACCGCACCCCCGCATCATGATCAGGTGCCGGGCTTCTACCGAGTGAAAGTCGGCGACCTCGAAGTGACGGCCCTATTCGATGGTTTCGGCGTATTCGGTCCGCACTGGCTGAACGGAACGAAGGCGACGATGGATGGTGTGGTAAAGGCACTGCACGAACATCCGCACATGCTGGATCTCGCTGATGCGGGCTTCCTGGTCAACACCGGCAAGCAACTGATCCTCGTCGATGCGGGTGCCGGCACCTGGTGGGGTGGGGGAGCCTTCGGGCGCTTGGCGGGCAGCCTCCGCAGCGCAGGCTACACGCCGGAACAAGTCGACATCGTTCTGGTCACGCACCTCCACTCCGATCACGTCGGCGGCCTGACCACGCAAGACGGCAAGCGCGTCTTTCCAAATGCCGATGTTTACGTCGCGCAGGCCGAGAGCGACTTTTGGTTGTCGCCGGAAATCGCTGCGAAGGCGCCCAAGGATGCCCAACCGTGGTTCCAGAGTGCGCAAGCCATCGCCGCGCCGTACATCAAGGCCGGTAAGTGGCACACGTTTCGTGGCTCCGAGCCAATCGTCGACGGCATGCAACTCATCCCGCTGCCTGGCCATACCCCGGGACATACCGGCTACGAATTTTCGTCACAGGGACGAAAAATCCTGTTTGTTGGCGACATCGTCCACGCACGGCGCGTCCAGCTGCAGCATCCCGAGGTCACCACGATTTTCGACATCGACCGGACGGCGGCTGCGGCGACACGGCGTCAATTGCTGCGTCAGCTCGCGCGCGAGGACGAGTTGATCGCGGGGCCGCATATGTCATTTCCTGCCCTGGGTCGCTTGTACCAGGAGGGGCGTGGGTATAGCTGGGCGCCGGTGGTCTTTACCGATCAATGGGACGAGCAGTAGCAAGGAGGACACATGATGACTTCAAGACGTGAATTCTTGGCGCAGGGCTTCGGAACAGCCGTCATGACAACATTCACTTGGCCAATCCACGCATATCAATCCGGACCCAACGCTCGAACAACGCCGCTCCGCTGGGAAGTGTTCGTGACGCCCGGCATACCTGCTATCACAAACGACTTTGCTCCAAGCGAAAAGGAGCGGCCCTGGCCGCCGATTTCCTCGACCTTGATCTATGGCGAGCGGGACGCTGTGCTGGTCGATGCGTTCATTACCGTTGAGCAGTCTCGCGCGCTGGCCGACTGGGTTGCGGCGAGCGGCAAGAATCTGACGACGATCTATGCCACTCACGGCCATGGCGACCATTTCTTCGGCGCGAGCACTGTGCTCGAGCGATTTCCCGGCGCCCGCTTCGTCGCGCGGCCGGACGTGGTCGCGATCATGCGCCAACAAGTATCGCCGGAATGGCTCGCCAAATTTTGGAATCCGCGCTTTCCCGGCCAGATCTCCAGCCATCTTGTGATTGCCGAGGAGCTTGCGGGAGACGTCATTAACCTCGAAGGCCAGGAGTTGGTCAGCGTGCCCCTCGGATTCACCGATACGGACAACACGACTTGCCTGCATGTTCCGTCGATCGGCTTGATCGTAGCGGGCGATGCAGCCTACAACGGTGTTCACTTGCGTTTGCAGGAGTCCAATCAACAGGGGAAACGCCAAGAGTGGATCGCCGCGCTCGATAGAATGGAGTCGCTGAAGCCAAGAGCGGTCGTAGCCGGACACAAGCGCATTGGGAACGAGGACAGCCCAGGAATCATTGGAGAAAGTCGGAAATACATCCGTGATTTCGAGCGTCTGGCGCTGACGACGACAACCGCCCAAGAACTCTATGACCAGATGGTCAAGCTCTATCCCGGTTGGCTTAACCGAGGTGCGCTCTGGAGTTCAGCGCATGCCATAAAGACTTGATCCCGGGCGCAAGCCCGGGGATCATGACCTTACTATCGGCTCCGCTTGTGGCGAACGTTGCAGGCTTGGAGACCGATCTTCGGGAACGGCTGCAAACCACCCTGAGCGACGCGTACCGCCTCGAGCGTGAGCTCGGCGGCGGTGGCATGAGTCGCGTGTTTCTCGCCGAGGAGCTCGCGCTCGGTCGTCGCGTCGTGGTCAAAGTACTGTCCCCCGATCTCGCCGCCGGCGTCAATTTCGAGCGTTTCAAGCAGGAGATACTCGTCACCGCGCGGCTGCAACACCCCCACATCGTGCCCGTGTTCACCGCCGGTGAAACGTCCGGACTCCCCTACTACACCATGCCGTTCGTGGAAGGGGAGTCGCTGCGGGTGCGTCTCTTGCGCACCGGCGCGATGCCGATGCTCGTCGCGGTCAGCATTCTCAGGGACGTCGCGCGTGCTTTGGAGTTCGCGCACTCGAAAGGGGTCGTCCACCGCGATATCAAACCCGACAACATTCTG
>DATNET010000631.1:0-4225 GCA_035606745.1 Tepidiformaceae bacterium | reverse complement strand
GGCGTTGGATACGTTACGCACGCTTTCGGGGCCGTTCGACCTGGTGTTTATCGATGCCGACAAGAGCAACTACCAGAACTACCTCGAAGCGGTGCTGCCGAAGTTGTCGGACGACGGACTGATCGCGATCGACAACGTTTTGTGGAGTGGGCGCGTGTTGACCGACGCTGACCAGGAGAAGGACAGCGTCGCCCTGCGCGCCTTCAACGACCGCCTTGCCAAAGATCCGCGTTTCGAGTGCGTGATGCTCACGGTTCGGGATGGCGTCACGCTGGCCCGGCCGCGGCGGCGGGCGTGAGTTACGAGGACTGAGGACTGAGGACTGAGGCGCGCCCAGTAGTGGCCCCACGGCCCGGCAGCGGTGTGGTTCTTTGAGATGAGTTGCTACGAATTTAGGATTCGGCATGGGCCGGTCGCGGTTCGGACCCCATATGTCATCCCCAGCGGACCCTCGGACTATCTGGAACTCAGACCCCCAGAACTCGGAACTGAGAACTCAAATGACACTCGACCGCACTCCCGAAGCCCTGCCATCTGTCGAGCTCCGCACTGGGGTGGTGCCCGTCGTCCTTGAGGGGCGGTTCGTCCGGCTGGAACCGCTGTGCCTCGAATATGCCGAGTCGATAGCCGACGCCGCGAGTGGGCCGCGCGACACGTACGGTTGGACGTGGGTCCCGGACGGTTTAGCAGAGACCGAACGGTACGTGCGGACCATCCTCGACGAGCAGGCGTCTGGACGAGGCCTGCCGTTCGCGACAGTGAGCCGCAACTCCGGCGCAGTCGTGGGCGTCACGCGATTCCTGAACATCGAATACTGGGCATGGCCGGAAGGCAACGCCAATCAGCGTGGGATCAATCGCCCGGACGCCGTGGAGATCGGTGGCACATGGTTGTCCGCATCGGCGCAGAGAACATCGATAAACACAGAGGCCAAGCTTCTGATGCTGCGGCACGCGTTCGAAACCTGGCGCGTCCATCGCGTACGGCTGATGACCGACAGCCGCAATGCGCGCTCGCGAGCGGCGATCGAACGTATCGGCGGCACACTCGATGGCATCCTGCGCGCCCATACACCCGGCTCCGACGGAGCCATTCGCGATTCGGCGGTGTACTCCCTTATAGAAGCGGAGTGGCCCTCTGTACGGGCGAAGCTCGAAAGGCGGCTCGACGGGACTGCGCAAGCCTGAGAAAACCATCCGCAAGCCGGGCCCCGACACTCGGGCCTCGGGCCTCGAAACTCGGGCCTATCGGACACACACTGACATCGCCACGCCTCTGCTCTATACTGGCGCCATCGCTTAGGTGCAGGCTAACCTTCCAGCCGCCGCGAATCTCACCCAGGACGGTTTCATGAAGTTTCACTGGTTCCACCTGATGCCCTGGCCCGATCTGCCCGACGACTTCCAGCAGAAGAACCGCTCCGTGTGGGTCGATGTCGACTACAAGCTCTACAACCCGGAGCGTGGCAACGCTGTGTACCACGAGTACCTGGACGAGCTGGAGTTCGCGGAAAAGTGCGGATTCGATGGCATCTGCGTGAACGAGCACCACTCGAACGCGTATGGGATGATGCCGAGCCCGAACATCATGGCTGCAACGCTCACGCGCCGCACCAATCGCGCGGCGATCGTGGTGATGGGCAACTCGCTCGCGCTCTACAACCCGCCGATCCGCGTCGCGGAAGAGTTCGCGATGCTGGACGTCTTGAGCGGCGGCCGGCTCGTCGCCGGCTTCCCGGTTGGCACTTCGATGGACACGAACTTCGCGTATGGCGTGCCCGGCGCCCAGCTGCGCGAGCGTTATTACGAAGCCCACGACATGGTCATGCAGGCGTGGACGAACAAAGGTGTGAGCCACTTCAACGGCAAGTACAACCAGGTGCGCTACATGAACCCGTGGCCGCGCCCGCTTCAGCAGCCGCATCCACCGGTCTGGATCCCGGGCGGCGGCTCGATCGAGACGTGGGAATGGTGCGCCGATATGGGCTACCTCTACTCCTACCTCTCGTACAGCGGCTACATGCGCGCGCAAAGCATCATGGATGGCTTCTGGCAGCGCATGGATGGCATGGGAAAGGAGCGCAACCCGTACCATGCTGGCTTCGCCCAGACCATCTGCGTCGCCGAAACCGATGCCGAGGCCAAAGAGCTCTACGCGAAGCACATCGACTACTTTTACAACCGCTGCCTCCACGTCTACCCCGGTTTCGCCGATGCTCCTGGCTATCGCACGAACCGCACCGTGAAGGCGGGGATCAAGTCCCAGCTGGAGATGGCGGCCCAGCGCGCGCGCATGGATATGAGCTGGGAAGCGCTGGTCGCGAACGGCTACGTGGTCGCCGGAAGCCCGCAGACCGTCATCGACCGGCTCATCGACCTGGCCGACAACCTTCACATTGGGCACCTCATGGGGCTCTTCCAGATGGGTTCGATGCCGCGCGAGCTGGCGTACTACAACACGCAGATGTTTGCCGAGCGCGTGATGCCGCACCTGAAGTCCAAGTTCAACGAGTACGAAGACCACTGGATGCCGAAGCCGCTGCCTGAATCGCGGCGTGCGGTGCCGCACGTGCCCGATCACATCCCGGCGACGCCGCAGGAGTCACGCGAGCTCGCGCTTTCGTCGGCGGGCGGAGGGGCCGGGGCATAGCGGGCGAAGGCGCACTCGTCGGGTCAAGCTTGATTGAGGTGATACGCGAACTGGAGATGATCGCGCTGGCGAGGGACATTCCGGAGTTCGGGCTCAAGGCCGGTGACATCGGCTGCGTTGTCCTCATACACGGCGGTGGCAGTGGGTTCGAAGTCGAGTTTGCGACGATAACCGGAGATACGCTTGCGGTCATAACGCTCCCGCCCGACGCCTTGCGGCCCGTTAAGGGTAACGAGATCCCGCATGCGCGAGCGGTGGCATGAGGGATCGCAGCGGACGCCGGATGTGTGGCAAACTGACCGTATGAGAACGACGCTTGAGCTCGACGAAAATGTGCTTCGAGCGGCAGAGCGATGTGCCTCCGAGCAGGGACTGCCTTTGGTCGCTCTGATCGAGGCCGCCGTGCGGCGCTACCTCGAGCACGTTGCGCAGTTGCAGCCCGCGGCCGACGATGTCGCGCAGTCTGAGGATGCTGGAGATACCTTCGATACCCTGGTTGCTCGGATGCGCGGCAGCGGCCGAGCGGCCGTGGAGGCGATGGTCGCCGCGGCTCAGCCGCGGCCGCGGCCGAAGACCGCCAAGGGTCCTTCCTACGCAGGCGGTATTGACGACGACCCTGACCTGTCGTTGAAAGTAGAGGAAATTTTGGCGGCCGGTCAGCGAAAATGAGTTACCTCCCTCCTGACTGTGGCTGCGTGCGGCGTTAGCATCTCACCCAACCCGGACCCAGGAGCACCCCATTGGACGATGCCGCACGCTCCGCCTTTCTCGAACAGCCACTTACGGCGGTGCTATCGACCCTCAACCGCGATGGCAGCATTCACGCCGTCCCAGTCTGGTATTGGTACGCCGAAGGTAAGCTCTACATCATCACCGGCCGTGGCTCTCAGAAGCACCGCAACGCCGCGCGCTCGGGGCGGGCAACGCTCTGCATCGACCAGCGCGACGGCGGCATGCACTATCTCACGGCCGAAGGCACCGTGATGGTCATCGACCGCGTGACGCGTGCGGAGCGACTCGCGCTGCATACCCGCTACGTTGGTGCGGAGCGGGCCGCGCGCAGAACCGCGGGCAATGAGCACGAAGAGATGGTCCAGCTCGTGCTCACGCCGGAACGCTGGCTTGGCCAGGCTTAGGCCTGGCTTGGCCAGCCGTGAGCTGGCTTGGCCAGGTTTAGGCCTGGCTTGGCCAGCCCTGAGCTGACTTGGCCAGCCGTGAGACCCTCGAATCGGCTGTGGCCAGGATTGTCCGCAAGATAACGTCGCTTTAGGCGGGTGTTGGGCTATTGAGGGGCCGGACGACAGCCGATCTTCAGGCTACATGGCGCTCTTCAAATACCGCCCGACGCCGCTTGGCTGGGCCTTCCTCGTGGGCCTCGCTGGCATTATCGCGGCCGTCGTTTTCGCCTTTTCCGGCGGGTCGGATTCGAAGGCGTCGGCCAACAAGTCCCCCGCTGGCTCGCCCACTGCGGATACGCGTCTTGTCCTTGGTGATGGCCCGTCTCGTGCCACGCCAACGCTACCGGCGGGCACCACGCCCGGCACAACTGCGAGCGCTACGACAACTGCGGCAACGG
>DATNET010000619.1:0-5594 GCA_035606745.1 Tepidiformaceae bacterium | reverse complement strand
GCTCGATGGACTCCGGCACATCCTCCTCGATCGTCGTCAACTGCCTGCCCATTCGCTCGCCCCAGTACGACGCGAGGACCGTGCGTGCGGTCATCCGAAGATACTTGCGCACCTGCGGCACGCTCGCCGAAACGCGCAGCGGCTTCAGCGCCGTCATGAACACTTCCGCCGTCAGGTCTTCGGCGTCGGGCTGGTTACCGACCTTGCCGTACATCAGCCGGAAGACCCAGGTGACGTTGTCGCGGTACACCGCGTCCCAATCCGGGTAGACCGCGCCGGTCACCGGCTGCAGCCCCGCCACGGGTTGGGGACGGCGCTCCTCACGCTCGCTGCGGATCATCTACGTCACTACGACCGCGGCTCGATCACGGTTCATCTGGGCGTCGAACGAGAACGCCCCGGCGCCGACGATGAGCAGGAAGACGCTGCCGCACAGCATCGCCATCTCCAGACGACCTTCGTGGAAGAAGTCCCAGAAGCCGCCCTCTTTCGGGTACAGCGGGGCATGGCCCCACAGCAGCGGCACCTTGGTGATCGCTAGTGCGCCGAGCATGTCGACGATCATCGGCAGGGTCGCCAGTCTTGTAAATAACCCGACGAGGATCAGCAGGCCACACGCGATCTCGAACACGCCGTCGAGGTAGGCAAAGAACGTTCCCGCGGGGATGTCGGCCTTGATGAACCGGCCAGGCCCGAGTGTGTCAGGGCGGAGAAACTTCAGGACTCCTTCGCCTGCGAAGATCAGGCCGACATAGAGACGGATGAGGACCACGGCACCGGATGCACGCGTGGCGGTGAACTGTGTGAGCGTCATGTTTCGAGATAGGGCAACGGGTTACACCAGACCGCTCGTCGCGTTGTGTCTCCTCGCATCGAAAGCGATCAATGTCGCACGCAACAAGACGAATGGAGCCTCGGGCCAGGCGACTTCGAGACTTACCGCAGACGGCTGTGGCAGCGCCCTCGGTAATTTCGCGAGCATGATCGTGGCCGGGGACGAAGATTCGTCATCGGGCCATCCCTCCCGGAGGATGCGCAAAGCCACGAAGGCACGCCGGAAAAGCGACTTGACCCGGTCGTCGTCGGGTTTGCGTCAGCAATTGTTGACGGCTTTGACCAGGCACATCTCCCGCTGAAGGGCCCATAAAACGGTTTGGGCAGGGTAGCGAAGGCAAGGACTGGACCCTCAGGCCTCGACGGCCTTGTACTTGAGGGTCCGTTCGCGGCAGACGGGACAGGCCCAGGACACCCCGCCCAGCAGCCCCGGCGTGATGACCCCGTCGTGGTCGCAGACCGGGCATTGGCGCACGCCCACCGGCCGCGGCGCGCCGCAGCCCGCGCAGACCAACTCGCCAGCGGCGAGGCGGATCGATGTCTGGCATGACGCGCAGGCCGCAACGCCCGCCACCTCGATCTCCCGCGTCAGCGGCACGAGGGGATGGGGCTCGAACTGGCCGCCCACGAACAGGTCCTGGATGACGTTCGCGCCGGGCGATCCCGGGGCGACCTCGTGGAGCCGGATGGCGTGGGTGCGGAACCGGTCGATGTCGCCCGCCTCGAACGCCGCGGCGGCCGCGTTGGTCAGGAGGTTCGGACTGTCGGGGGCGTCCTCGAGCGCCGCTGCAAAGGCCTCCAGCGCCTCGTCGGGGCGGCCGAGCCGCCGCAGGTAGTAGCCAAGCTTTGTCAGGGTCTGCTCCTCAAAGCAGCCGCGCAGATGGATAGCCACACGCGCGTGGCCGAGCGCAGCATCGAGGGAGTCGTGCTCGTCGAGGACGTCGCCGAGGATCGTGTGGGCGACGCCGCGCTCCGGATCGCTGTCGGACCGGTCGATGGCGAGCCGGGCGTGCCGAGCGGCCCGGTCGAGCACGCGCGCGCCGTGGTAGAGCAGCGCGGCGGCGGCATGGAGTTCGGTCGACCCGGCGCCGCGCTCGGCCAGGAACTCGGCCGCTTCCACAGCGTCGCCCGCGCCCATGCCGGTGCGCAGGGCCAACCGGATCGTCTGGGCATAGCCGTCGGGGGCGTCCGGCAGCAGCGCCTTCACGCGGGCAGCCTCAGCGAACGCGCGTTCCGGATCGCCGGCGAGGTAGGCGGCGTGGGAGTCCGCCAGGGCGGCGCGCGCGGCGGCTACGGTCGCCGTATCGTGCTCGCCGGGCAGTTCAGGCAGGACGTCGTTCAGGAACGCGGCCAGCCGGTTCGAGCCGCGGACATCGACGCTGTTGCCCCGTTGGTTCGGGCCCATGAAGCTGAAGCCTTGCGGGAGCTGGTCGCCGTCGCGCAGCAGGCCGATAAGCGCCAGGCGGCCGGCGTTGGAGAAGGCGCTGGCGGTATTCACCTCGTCGAACACCCAGCCGTCCTTGGTGGAGCTGCCCGGTTCGTGGCCTAGCCGCTCGACATAGCCGGGGTCGATCACGCAGAGGACGTAGCGGCATTCCGCCAGTCGCGAGACCATGCCCGGCACGTCGACGTTGTCGCCCTGCGGCTGGTCCTGATCGAAGATGACGGGGTAGCCACGCCGCTTCAGCTCAACGGCAAGAGCAGCGACCCAGGCGTTCTCCTCGGTGCTGCCCCAGCGATAGGACACGAAGACGGTGGGGGGCGCTGTGATCGGCGGAGGGCCGGCCAGGCGCTGCTGGATCGCCAGGTTCAGCTGCGCAATCCAGACCGTCCGCCAGCCCAGCTGACGGGCCACTTCCGCCGGCGTGCGCGGGCTGCCGTCCGGCCGGCGGAAGAAGCCGCCGTCGAGCCGGCTGATGCTGTTGGCGAGGTCGTCGTCGGAGACGCTCGGAGGCTCAACGTAGGTTTCGTCGTCCCGGCGCATGAGGTCGAGGTGCTTCGGGGCGAAGACGACGTACTGCGCGTCCGGGCGGACGTGGCCGCCGCTGGACGTCGGCTCCGTCATCAGGGTGAACTCCAGCGCGCGGTCGCCGGTGGGGCCGAAGACGGTGACCCGCACGGCGTCCTCTGTCTGGGTCACGAGGCGCGCGCCGCAGGCCGAGCAACTGGTCACAGAGCCGACGGTCTTGCCGCGCTCGCCGGCGGAGACCGTGAGCTGGATCGTGGCCTCACACTCCGGACACTCAGACTCGACCTTGATGAGCATTCCCCGCCCCGTTCCCCCGCGGCCTCGTCGCTCATCCTAATTGCGGAGCCGCGCCAACGGATATCGCCCGTGGGTGGGGCCACTGCGTCGGCTGTCTCCCACAGCGTCACCCTTGCCCGCTGGCCCAAACCGGCGCGATAGTCCGACGCAGGGGATGAGGCGATGAAGACCACCCTGATCGGCTTCGGCCTGGCGGTGCTGCCGGCCCCTGCTCGAGTGTCGTCAAAAACCAACAGAGGCGCTGCCGCAACGACGGAACGCACCTCTTAGGTGCGCGCGCCCGAAGGATTCGCACCCCTACCCTTCTGGCGTGTTCGCTGGAGTCCGTAACATACTGCGCCACAACGTAATACGCTATTCTGCTGCCGTCACCGGCCGCTGAAATCCGGCCGGATTTGGAGGCGTTTGTATATCAGGAAAGTGGAGGGCCGACGCGCACGGTACCGACTGACAGCATCCAACGTTCTACTATTGTTCGGTCAGCCACCCGGTCCCCTGGTGGCGAGCCGTAACCGTTGTTCGCCATGCTTGGATCGAAGTGAGTTCGGTGGCTGCGTTTGGGGTCGCGGCTGAGGCTAGCCGCGACTCGAATAATCGCCGCCCATCAGCACCTCACGGCACCCCCCACACACCGAAGGGACTTGGTGGTCTACCTCAGCCGCGACAATGTCCGTCCTACTGCAGAACGCAAGCTAACGACCGCGAAACAACGAAATCTTGACAGAACCTCTACGCAACAAGTGACCGACGCCTTTGCCAGCGCCAAGTTTCACGTCCGCGTTCCTCCTGCGTTTACTCGCTGGCCAACCCACCAGACGAATCACGTTGGCGGCGAAGAATTCGCCCCTCAATCGATGCACATTCGATGCAGGTTGACCCAACCGTCAACGGGGAGCACCCTCGATCACATGATCGAGTTGAGTCAACAGCAGACCATTGACCAACTCGCACAGAGACTCGTCGGCGTCTACCCGGACGCAGACCCGCACCGATGTCGCACGGCTCGTGAACGAGGAATGCAGCGGATTTGATGGCCGCCCAATCCGCGACTGCATCCCCCTGTTCGTCGAGCGGAACACCGCCGCGCAATTGTCTCTCAGCGCGCCGTAGCCTCTCAGGCTCGTCCGTGAATCGCCTGGCGAGTACGTAGATCATGTTATCGATCGTTCTGATCTCTTTTCCAGGGAGCGGATCGCGCCGCGAAGGTTGGTCAGCTTGCGGGCGTCGACCAACCCCGCACACCGCTCGTAGCGGTTCTTCTGTTTGGCCAGCTTGAGTGCCAACTCCGAACGCTCATGCAGAAGCCACTCACGCCAACGCTTCGCCTGCTCGGCGTCCTCGTCGATGGTCACACGTGTCGCCTGCAGAAACATCTGCTACCAGCTGGCATTGCCGCACACGCGATGCCGTGGCGTATAGGCCGCCGTTGAACACTCCCTGCACGGGCGCTGGAAGGGCCCGCGGCTGTGCGGATCTCGACGGGCAAGCAGTGACGCGGCGACCTCGGCCACCGCCGTCGCATACACGGGTCATCTGGAAACGAAAACGAGTAGTCAACTACTCGTGCTTGATCTCTGACGCGGGTGGACGATGACGATGACTGCGACGACCGGAGGCTGACTACCAAGTCCGCCAAGTGCGCGTTGGCGGAGCCGTGATGATGCCTATCGGTGGCATGCAATAACCCGTCTACGGCGAATCCCCCGGCCGTGGCGTCACCATTGACCGACGCCACAAACTCTGACGGTCAGGTCGGCGTCAACTCGTAGAACTGCAGTCGCGACCTCCAGTGGTGTATCGGCCGCCGCTCAAAAAGCACTGCACGGCGCTGGAAGGGCCTGCGGCGGTGCAGATCTCGACGCCACTGGCTAGCCCAAGCTGCACCGTGCGCCACCGCAAAATGCCGAGTCGTGTAACTCGACATCGCTGAAATGGGTGGCTTTGGTCCTCAGAGCTGCCTGTGTATTGCGCGTAGACGTTCTCCATCACCGCGGTCAGGTTCTGCTTGGGGCACCTCGGGGCCAACCCGTCCATAGCCGACAAAACTGAGTAACTTTCCTGTGCTATTGCTGTGCCATTGGACTTGGGGGAAAGCTCTTGGCGATATAGGCGCCGGGTCGACTCCTTGGAGCGGCCGCAACCGCTGTGCTCGGCCTTTTTGGAATTAAGGACACGGCGCCGACATCACGAGCCGATAGCGCCGCCGTGTCAGCGACACAATCGATAACTGGTAGGTCGGTTCACAGATTCGGCGGCCGATTCCTGGTCGAAGGAGCGTGGGGGCCAGGCACGGGTCCTCGCGCCTCCGGGAAACCTTTGGACCGGTTCGCCGCTGGGAAAGTGGCGACGAAAGGTATCTGGAAAGTATCAACTGATGGGCGTGTCGCGAATGAGCTGTCAGCCATATCCGCTGGAAGATGGCGCGCCCGAAGGGATTCGAACCCCCAACCTTCTGATCCGTAGTCAGATGCTCTATCCGTTGAGCTACGGGCGC
>DATNET010000580.1:0-8212 GCA_035606745.1 Tepidiformaceae bacterium | reverse complement strand
GGCGTTTGCGGCAGTGGATGCGTTCCTTGCAGGCGCAGGACTGGTCGCGCACAGCGGCGGCATCGAAGCCTACAAGTTCCACTACAACATGGAGCAGCACCCCTGCGATTGCGGCTTTCTGGTCGCACGCACCGATGGGCGCGACCCGCTTCCACCAGTGGCCAGCCACGCGAACCCGTTGCCCATCGCACGGGGCTAATCAGCCCCCAACGCCGGCCTCGCGGAGCCACCCAAGGTGTTCCTCGTAGTGTTGGAACGTGTTGCCGGCTATCCAGCCCAATATGGGCTTGTCTGTGTCCGTTCCGGGCTGGAAGTGCGAGTAGGGCAACTGCAGATCTGCGTCGCTCATCGACTCGATCTGTTCGAGCAAGTCGATGTGGGTGGCATCGAAAGCCACGAGCACATCCATCCAAGTTTGATCCTGCGCGGCGTCAAGGATGCGCTGGTTAACTTCATCGATATTGAGCTCACTCTCCATCGCGTCGGTGATTCCGATGGCATCGGATCGAGACTCGCCTCGTAATAGGGCCAGGAGCGAGCGCTCCCAGGCCGCGATGTGCACCATGTGATCCCTAACGTTCCAACCATCTGCCCGCGGCGCAAGGATCTCCGGAAGGTGCAGCGGCAAGACGAACTCGACGAGCGCCGAGTGCGCCTCGACGATGCGCTCCAACAAGCTGAGCACCTGCGGCGAAGTCGTCATGTATCCCTCTCAGGCGCGAGGCAAGCCGAGGCCGCGAGTGGCAATAATGTTGCGCTGGATTTCGCTCGTCCCGCCTTCAATCGTGTTCGCGATCGAACGCAAGTACATGTACTTCATGCGGCCGTTCATCGGCGGCTTCGGGCCGTCGGTCTTTGCATCGAGCTGACCGTACAGGCCCATCACTTTCATCCCGGTGCGGTAGATCCGCTGGTTCAGCTCTGTGCCGTACAGCTTGGCGACGCTTGCCTCGTGGCCGGGGGCGACGCCCTCTTTGGCCTGGATAGAGACGATCTTGAAGCTCATCATCGTTGCCACGCCAGCTTCGACGAACCGCTCGACCAGTTCGTGGCGAAGCGCGTGATTATGTCCGAGAGTGCTCGTGTGGTCATCCTGATGGGTCCGCGCGAAGGTGACGAGGTCCTCCACCGTTTGGCGGGCGCCCACGGCACCGCCGATATTCGAGCGCTCGAAGCTCAGCGTCGTCTGCGCGAGATACCACCCGCGGTTCTCGTCGCCGATGATGTTCTCCTTGGGCACCCGCACATCCTCGAAGAATACTTCGTTGAATTCGTGCGAGTACGCTGCGTTGATGAGTGGCCGGACTGTGAGGCCCGGCGACTTCATATCGACGATGAAGTAGGTGATGCCTCGATGCTTCGGCGCGTCGGGGTCGGTGCGGGCGAGCAGAATCATCCACTTGGCGTACTGCGCGCCACTGGTCCAGATCTTTTGCCCGTTGATGACGTAATCGTCGCCATCGCGCACGGCGCGGGTCTGGAGGCTGGCAAGGTCGCTCCCAGCGCCCGGCTCGCTGTAACCCTGGCACCAGACGACCTCACCGCTCACGATCTCAGGAAGGTACTTCGCCTTTTGCTCGGGCGTGCCGTGAACAACCAGCGTCGGCCCAGCAAACCCGGTCGCGATACCACCGACACGCGGTGCGCGGGCCTCGGCCAACTCCGAATTGAAAATAAACTGTTCCATCACCGTGAGCCCGGCGCCGCCGTACTCTTTGGGCCACGCGGGCACGACCCAGTGCCGGTCGGCGAGCTTCTTTGTCCACTCTTTGTTGGTGGCGAACATCTCCGTCCCGCGCTCGGTACCCTTCGGCGCTTCTGTGCGAACGAACTCGCGCACTTCGGCGCGGAACGCTGCCTCTTCCTTCGTGTCGTGGAAATCCATGCTTCAGTGACATCCTTGTTTTCGAATCCGTGGGTCAATTCTATCCGACACGTTGTCCGGCGTCGCTCCAGCACCGCTGGCCAGCCCATCCCCGGTTGTGACCCAATGCACGGGCGCATCGACGAGGCGTAGCATGAAGCCGGCCCAATTGGCGGCCACGAGGTTAGTCATGACGCAGACCGAAAACGAACAAGGGACTCGGGAGCGCATTGATGCGGCAATCAGGCCCGCCGTCGACGCCGACCTCAACGCCCTGACGGCGACACTGGCGCGCGCGTTCGACGATGACCCGTTTATCAACTGGATGGTCATGCAGGATAAACGGCGCGCACGACGGATTTTCGACGTGATGGAGATATCGCTGCGAGATCTGACGTTTCCGTTTGGCGAGGTCTACACGACGAGTTCCATCGACGGTGGCGCGCTGTGGGCGCCGCCGGGCAAGTGGAGGTTGGGTATCCTCCAACAGCTGATGATGCTGCCGCGGCTCGCGAAGGTCACGTCGTGGAAGCGCTTCCTCACGGTTTCGAGCGGCTTCAGCGCGCTGGAACGCAAGCATCCCGAAGCGCCGCATTACTACCTGGCCGTGCTTGGCGTGGAGCCACAGATGCAGGGTCGCGGGCTCGGCGGTCAGCTGATGCGGCCCGTCCTTGACAAGTGCGATAGCGAACACATGCCGGCCTATCTGGAAAGCTCGAAAGAGAAGAACGTCCCACTGTACGAGCGCAACGGCTTCAAAGTGACCGAGAAATACCAGGTGCCCAACGGCGGACCGCCGATGTGGCTTATGTGGCGCGAGCCGCGGTAGTGGGCGGCTGCGGCCGCCTTGACGTGGGCGGCTGCGGCCGCCTTGGCGGCCGCGACCGCCTTGACGAGAGACTAGAGACGAGAGACGAAAGACGACCGGCCCGCAGGAGGGGTCGTCTCTGTGTCCAGCCGGTCGTCTTCAGTCTCTAGTCTCTCGTCACGGCGGCTGCGGCCGCCCCGTCTCTCGTCTCTCGTCTCTCGTCTCTGTACGCTAGTTGAATGCCAACTCGCATCCTCGGGATCAATGGAAGCGTCCGCGCGCACAGCAGCGCCGACCGCGCTCTCCGCTACATTCTTCACGCTCTCGAAGCGGGCGGCGCGCAGTGCGAACCGTTCGAAATTGGTTCGCTCCCCATCCTTGATGGCCGTCCAGATGACCAGTACCCGGCGACTGTTGCGGCGTTTCGCGCAGCTTGCGAAGCGGCGGATGCGTTCGTCATGGCTGTTCCTTCCTACCACGGCGCCATCCCTGGGGGCCTGAAAAATGCGCTCGACTTCATCGACGTGCCCCATGCCGGGGGAAAGCCGTTCGCACTCATCGGCATCGCCGGAGGCGATGCCGAACCCGGAGTGACCGACGCTGCACGGGTGATGCGACACATTGGCGCTATCGCTGCGGTGCCCGATGTGGTGATTTCACGGGCCGCCGATCACTGGGGTGCGGGCGAGGAGCCGGCCAACGCGAGCGTCAAAATAGCTATTGCGAAGGTCGCCGAAGACCTGCTTACCCTGTGCTCGCTCACCGCCGCCGGAAAGCTTCCCAGGCCGTGAGCAGCGAACCTCCTCGACAGCAGTCGCGCTGGCAAAGGGAGAAGGAACAGTCGCCGAAGAATCAGTTCTGCCCCGACTGTGGCGGTGCACTGTTCTTCGATTATCGCGGCGGCGAGCGACCTCCGAGTTGTCCTGCCTGCGGATACGAGCGTGTCCAGTACCCGACGGTGGGCGTAGCCGCCGTGATACGTGATGACTCAGGCCGAGTCCTCATGGGCCGCCGCGCGCAGGGGCGGTACGCCGGGCTCTGGTGTATCCCCTGCGGACGCCTGGAGTGGGGCGAGGACGTGCGCGCCGGAGCGTTGCGCGAATTGCTCGAAGAGACCGGGCTCGTTGCCGAAATCGGCCCGGTGCTGGCCGTCCATTCCAACTTTCACCGGCCCGAATTCCTCACCGTTGGTATCTGGTTCGACGCGAAGGCGACTGGTGGGCAGCTTCACCCGGCCGACGGCGAACTCAGCGAGGTCGGTTACTTCGATCCGACGGACCCGCCGCCGCTGGCGTTCCCCACCGACGCGCTGGTGCTCGCCCAAATCGCCGAGGCGAACGCGCTCCGTCGAGCAGCTCCAGACAGTTGAACCGAGTGGTCAATCGCCCGCATTGCCGTTCAGAAATTCCTGCGGCCGGTGGAATGCATCTGAGAGCACGATCTCGATTGGGCCCTCGACGATCTCGACCTCCACGCTGACGTGCTTGCCCACACGACGGAATGAGAGATCGGCCGAACCACCTCCAAAGCGGAGATTGTTCAGGTGCAGAGTTTGTATCTCACGGGGAAGAACGGGGTGGACGATGCACAACTGCCGATGGCGCCCCGGACGCAGGCCCAGCATCGAGACGAACGCATTGGGAAGGCTGGCCGCCGCCCACGCCTGCGGCCGGGAGGCGACGGGGTAAGGCGTCGGCAGTGGGCGGAGAGCGCGCGCATCCCCGGAAAACAGTTCCGGCACGCGGTAATCGGCCATCCGCAACGACATCCCGATGAGCGCCGAACCGAGGCGTTCTGCATCATGTTCGCGGCCGTAGCGCCGAAGCCCGGCGAGTAGCAACGCGTTGTCGTGGGGCCAGACGGAACCCGTGTGGTAGCCGATCGGGTTGTAGCCGGGCACTCCGGTGCTCAATGTGCGCACGCCCCAGCCGCTGAACATGTCCGGCTGCATCAATCGCGAGGCCGCGATCGTCGCGTGGTCGTCGCGCGCCACACCGCTCCAGAGCAGATGCCCGGCGTTCGATGCCGGCGTCGGCACTGGCTCGCCGTCGCCATCCAGACAGAGCACATACCCGAGTTCGTCTGAAGCGAACGCTTCGTCGATCGCCGCCCGGAAGCCCACACACTCACGCAGCATCTCCTCCGACCCTGGTTCGCCGAGCCGTTCAGCGATGCGACCGTAGGCGTCGAACGCTGCGGCGAGATAGCCCTGTACTTCAACGAGCGCGATTGGTGGTGTTACGAGCGTGCCATCGGGCCAGACGATCGCGTCGTGTGAGTCTTTCCAGCCCTGGTTTTCCAATCCCGCGCTCGATTCCCTCCGGTAGGAAAGGAATCCACGGGGCCCGGATTTACGTTTGGTCTGGCACCATTCCATGGCCCTCTGCAAATTCGGCCAGAGGCGGCGGATCGTGGCATAGTCATCTGTCCAACGTCCGTATTCGCCGGCCGCCACGATGAAGAGCGGCGTCACGTCGACGCTACCGTAGTAACAGCCGAACGGCACATCGCCGATCGCCGCGAGTTCGCCCCAGCGCACCTCGTGTGCGATCTTGCCCGGTTCGGCGTCATGCACCGCGTCGTAACTCTCGGCCTGATAGGAAGCGAGGACGACCAATGCCCGGCGCAGCACTTCAGGTGCAAACGCCAAAATCTCCATGCCCGCAATCAGGCTGTCCCGCCCGAACAGCGTATCGAACCAGGGCACTCCGGCGGCCAGATACGTGTGGCCGTCCCGCTCCGTTTCGAGCGACTGGATATCGAGCAGCGACCGCCTCAGCATGTCGTTGATGGCGTTGTTGTCGGTCGTGATGCGCGCCGAATGGTGAAGCCAGGCCGTCTCGTCCGCCGTCACGTGCGCGAGCGCCGCCGAAGCGGTCTGTCCAGCCGCCGGTCCGTTGACGGACACCTCGAGCGAAAACTGGTGCGTCCCACGCGGGTCCACGGTCAGCTGAAACGCGGCTTCGTGTTCGTTCAAGACGGCCGGCGGCTCGCTGAACGTCAGCGTCGTCGTTCGGCAGACGTCGTCTGAACCGGTGTAGGACCAGCACACCTCGGATTCCGAAACGCGGGCAGTCACCGGCGGCTGCGGCTTCGATCGTTCGACGCCGCGCACCTCAAAGATGTCCCGGAAGTCGGCGGCGAACTGCAGCCGCACTTCGAGAAGGGCACGGCGCGAGCTGTAGTTCGAAATGCTGATGGATTCGGCCATCGTCGATGCGACCGCACGCTCGCGTCGCAGGACGAGTGCCTGCCCGGGGATGAACTCTGAGCCATCGGGAGACGAAAATGCCGGGTTTGTGAACACCGCGCTCTGGCCCACGCCCGAACTTGAATCGAGCAGGATTGGCGTCACGCCGCCGAGTGTGATCTTGAGCTTTGACAGGTAGCGGGTGTCCCTGCTGTAGAGGCCAGTGCTCGGCTCAGATTCCGCATCGATGTCGCCAGATGGCACGCTCACCACTGAGATTGCATCCTGCCGAAGGATGATGCAGTGCGTAATCTTGCCGACGGCGCGGGGCTCTTCGCCCGCCGGAAGCCAGTTTGGGGTAGTGTCGGGCCCCGTGCTCATGCAGCGCTGTGCTCTCCCGGGGCGATCAAGGATGGAGTGAGCTCCGGCTCAAAGGGAGTCTCGGTGACGAGCCCCGCAACTCCGTCCTGCGGGCGCGCGGCCAGTAACTCGAAGTAGAGGCGTTCGTGGAGATTTACCATCTCCCGCGTGGAGAAGCGGCTTTCGACCCTGCGCCGGCACTCCCGGCGGTCAATGACGGGGAGCTTCGACACGGCTGCAACAGCCGAGTCGATCGAATCGCACACGAATCCCGTGCGGCCGTCGTCTACCAATTCCGGCACGGAGCCACGCCCATAAGCGATGACCGGCGTCCCGCACGACATCGATTCCGCCATGACGAGGCCAAACGGCTCCCGCCAGTGGATCGGGAAGAGCGTCGCAGCGGCGCCCTGGTAAGCACGCACCTTCACCTCTTCCGCCGGCTGTTCGAAGAGTTCGACATCGAGCCCCGCAAATTGTGGACGCACCACATTGCTGAAGTAGTCCTGCTCACAGGGCTCATTGACTTTCGCCAGCACAACCAGGCGGCGGCCGCTTCGCCGCGCGATTTCGATCGCGTCAAGGATGCCTTTTTCGGGGCTCATGCGGCCAACAAACAGCAAATAATCGTCGCCTTCGCTCGCGCCACTTTCGTATGCGTAGCGGGCGGTGTCGATGCCATTGTAGATCACCGTTGCACAGGCGCCGGGCGGCATGCTCGAACGCTGGTCGTGGCTGATGCACACGTAGTGAAGATGTGGAGACATCTGGCGGTACAGCGCCTCCGCGGCCGGGAAGACGTGGCCGTGGACGGTGTGCACCACCGGTGTTGAAAGCGCGCTCGCAACAATCGGCCCCACAGCAGTGTGGTCGTGGATGATGTCGAATTCGCGATGCCGGCCGTAGGCTGCGGCCACCTGCACGGCTTCGACCATCCAGTCACCGAGCTCCGCGGGTCGCGGGCCGCCGCAGGGGCTCACCAGCCGAGCAGCAGTGACCGAACCGGCCGGCGCAAACAGCGTCACGTCGTGGCCTTTGGCGGCAAGCCCTTCGGCGAGCGCACTCACGACTCGTTCGACACCCCCATAGCCCTGCGGGGGTACGGTAAACCAGGGCGGAGCGATAAGCGCGATGCGCAGCGATGCCACCACCTACAACCTCCTTGAATCGCCGCTTGGGGCTCGGTCATGGTGCTCCGCAGCCGCGGCGGAGCCAATCAACCGCCCAATTCACCGTATTACGGAAACGTTGCAATTCGGGAACCGCGCACCGATTACGGGATCGCGATGTCGTACAAGAAAACGAGATATGTCTCGGGGTCGCCAACGCGTACGTCAGTCGTCACGACGGTTTGGCCGTCTATCAGGAACCCGAACTTTGCACCTACGACGTTGATGCATGGAGGAGTGTGGCCCTGGCCGCCGGCCGAGTAATCGATGCGGTAGCCGCCTGCGGCAGCCGTGTAGGCGGATGGCCCGGGGTTGCCATCGAAAGTCAGAGTGATGAGCGTGTCCGCCGGCGCGAGGGCGCCCCCGATGGTGAAGTGCCCGAAAATGGTATTCGGAGGTGATGGCGGCCCCAGGTTGGACGGGCCACAGTAGCCCGGGCCAGGCGGCGGCGGCACGCGGGCCGGCGGCGCGGGGTCGACATCATGCGAGACCATCGCAACGATCGCGCGCTTCGGGTACGGCGAAAACGCGGAAGTACCGGATGCCGCCGGCACAAGCACGCAACACAGGCACAGCGCAACGAGCGCGACGAATTTTTTCATGGGGGGGAACCGGCCGAGGCGTCGAGGCGACTCAGGTCCGCTGCATTCACGAAATCCATTCATTCAATGGAAACGCCGGAGCCAGTGCAGTCAACGGTACGCAAAAAGGCCAGGGAAACGCACAGCATGGGTTATAGCAGGCTGGCCGCGGGGCCGTTGTGCGCCGTGTTGCCCGCCTACGTGTGATCGAGGCATCCACACGCTGGACACTGCGGGACA
>DATNET010000575.1:0-7463 GCA_035606745.1 Tepidiformaceae bacterium | reverse complement strand
AGTGGCGGATTGATGCGGCCGCCCCAGCGGAACCAGGCGATGCGACCCTCGGAATCACGCAGAAATTCGCCGCGCGCGCCGCCGTAGGGCGCCGCGGTCACGATGACGCGGTCTTCGGTATAAAACTCCACGGGCACGGGGTCGTACGGCGGCGGCACGAGAGCGCCATCCGAGAGAGCGCCAGGCCCGGCTAGCGTCTGCAAAGTGAGTTGACCATCGATGAGGCGGAGGTCGGTGTGCGCGTCGGGGTTGCCGTAGCTGCCGGCGTATTCATGGAGCCGCTCGGGGGCGAGTTCGATGGCCGGGCGCGGTGACGGCGTTATCTCGGCGATGTTGGCGAGGATCCACTGTCGGACGAGCGAATGGAGTTCCGAGCCGCGGTTGGCGTTCGTCAGCACGGTGAGGGCGAACTGGCGTCTGGGGATGGTCGAAAAGGCCGCCATCTGGCCATTCGTCGAACCACCATGCTCAACGAGGCGCACTCCGCCAACGTCGCGAAGCAGCCAGGAGATGCCAACCTCGTCGCACATGCTGCCGGCTTCGTGCACTGGCTGTTTCATGCGATCGAGCGTTGCCTGATTGAGCACTCGCGTCCCGTCCTGGGCGGTGCCATCGCCCATATGGAAGCGAGCGTAGGCGAGCTGGTCGTGGACGTCGGAGGCGAGGCCCCCGGCCGGCGACGCACTCACTGAGAGCCGCCAGGGGCGTGCGACCTTCGGGCCGTCCGGCATGACGATATGGCCGGAGGCTACGCGGTAGGTGACGAGGTCGTCCTGGCAGAAGAAGGTATTCTTGAGGCCGAGTGGTTCGAGGAGCATGGAACGCATTGCGGTCTCGAACGGCTCACCAGTTACGACCTCGATGATTCGCCCGGCCACAGAGAAGGCGGCGTTGTTGTAAGAAAACACTTCGCCGCAGGGCGTCAGCTGCGGGAGGCGAGCCATGCGCTCGACATACTTCTGGAGTGCATCATCGCCTCGACCAGTGTCCCGAAAGTAGTCACCGACCCAACCCCCGACGTGGGAGACGCAATCAATGACGCGGGCGCGTGCCGCATCTTCATCCGATTGGACTGCGAAGCCGGGCAGGTACTTCCGGACGGGGGCATCGAGGTCGACCTCGCCGCGTTCGACAAGTTTCATCAGCAGGGTGGCGGTGAACGTCTTGGTCGTGGAACCGATTTGGAAAAGGGTCGTCGTGGTGACGGGCAACGGATTGTCCACACTTGTGACGCCGAACGCGGCGGTGTACTCATCCCCGTGGTCGGTGATGCCAAGAGCAACGCCGGGTACCTGCAGCCGCTCCATGGTCTGGGTGACGAAGTTTTCGAGGCGGTCGCGAACATCCTTATCCATGCGCGCCAGTATACGGCCCACGGCGAGGCGAACGGCCGTCTGGGGAGACCGTTTAGACTACGTCAGCTGTGGACCGGAGGCTGAAGTTGCGGAGCGTCGTTTATCACTTGATTGGGCGACCCGGTGTCGGGAAGTACACGATCGGATCGGAAATTGCGCGGCTGACGGGGGCGCGGCTCGTGGACAATCACAGCGTCGCGAACGTGATTTTCCAGCTGCTCAACGTCGACGGCGTGACGCCGCTACCGGAAGGCGTCTGGGCACGGGTGGACCAGGTGCGTGCGGCGGTGCTGGATACACTCGGCAACCTCGCACCGCGCGAGCTGTCGTTCGTGTTCACGAACTTCATTCGAGGGGAGGACGCCGCCGAGTATGCGAACTTCATGGAGTTCGTTGCCGCGACCGAAACGCGAGGGAGTGTGTTCGTGCCGGTAGTCCTATCGTGCCAGACCGAGGAGCTGGTGCGGAGGATCGTGCGGCCGGAACGAAAGACGCGGATGAAGCTGGTGGACCCGATCGAGGGCGCGAGGTTGAACGACCACACGCCGCAGTTCCAGACCGATCATCCGAACTTGCTGGCGCTGGATGTAACGCGAATGCCCGCGGGGGAGGCCGCGGAGGCGGTCGTCGCGTGGGGTGCGCGGTGCGTGGCTGCCGTCACTTGAGCTTGTACGACGCCACGTGGGGGGATTCAGGCCGGGCCACGAGTTGATTGCGGCCGCAATCGACGAGCAGATCCATCATCTCGAGCACAATCTGGCCGAGCAGCGGCTCAGTGCCAGCGGGCCCGACGACACACGGCACGATGGCGATCCGCCCGCTGACAGACAGGCGAACCATACCCGCGACGTCAACCTCCTCGCGTGGGCCGTCGGCATATTCGACGATACTGCGGTCGATCATCTCAAGCCCGAGCACTTCAACGACGTCTCGGGGCAGTACCAGCATCTGGGAACCGGTATCGACGAGCAGCGTTGCTGGAGCGCGGCGAACAGCGTCGGAGGAGAGCAGCCCGCGCGCCACGTCGCGAACATCGTCGTGGTTCAGCAGCTCCACAGTTACTCGTACTTCGCCCACGAAATCCTCCGGCTTTGCCGGAAGGACAAATCCTCGGCTAATGGTTGCCCTGGTCATGCGATCAGTATAGCGGAACGCCAATGCCGCTCAGGCGCGAGGCAGGCCGAGGCCGCGGGTGGCGATGATGTTGCGGTTCACTTCGCTGGTGCCTCCGGCGATGGTGTAGCTTGGGGCGGCCAGGGCCCAGCGTTCCACGCGGCCTTTGAGCGGGGCATAACGCGAAGGTGGTTCGACCTGGCCGGACATGCCGAGAACGCGCATGCCCGTCACGCCCATCTGGCGCTGCAGTTCGGTGCCGAAGACCTTGGAGACCGAAGCCTCTGAGTTGGGAACCTTGCCGTCGCTCTGCATTTGCGCAACGCGGTAGCAGAGCCAGCGAGCGATTTCGAACTCCATCGCGCGCTCCGCGAGTTCGTGACGGATTTCTGTTCGCGCCCGAACCGCTGGTTGCCCTTTCACCCACTCGATGAGGCCGTGGAGGGTGCTGCGCGTCATGACGACGCGGTTGATGGAGCTGCGCTCCTGGTCCAGGGTTGTGGTGGCGATGTACCAGCCGCGGTTTTCTTCCCCGATGAGGCAATCGACGGGCACGCGCACGTCATCGAGGAAGACTTCAGTGAAGTGTTCGCTGCCCATCATGTTGATGAGGGGCCGAACGGTCACGCCCGGCGTTCGCATGTCCAGCATGAAGTAGCTGATGCCGCGGTGCTTGGGCGCATCCGGGTCGGTCCGCGCGAGTAATATCCCCCAATCCGCATCCTGGGCGCCGCTGGTCCAGATTTTTTGGCCGTTGATGACATATTCGTCGCCATCGCGCACGGCGCGCGTCTGGAGGGAGGCGAGGTCGGAGCCGGCGCCGGGCTCGCTGAAGAGCTGGCACCAGTGGACATCAGCGGTGCGCATGCGCGGAAGCCAACGGTCTTGCTGCTCTTTCGTGCCGTGCATCATGAGTGCGGGCCCGGCGAGCCACACGCCCTGGTCGTAGGCACCGGGCGCGCCGGCGCTGCTCATTTCTTCCATGTAAACGGTCTGCGTCATGTAGCTGGCGCCGGCGCCGCCGAATTCGGTTGGCCAGCCCATAGTCAACCAGCCCTGCTGCGCAAGCTTTTTCCGGAACGCGCGCGTGAACGCGGCCTGTGCAGGCGAGACCTGGTCACGGTCGTTGACCATGTCCCAGTCTTCGGAGGGCAGTTCGTTGGCGAGAAACGTGCGGAGTTCGGCGCGGAAGGCGGCGTGTTCAGGGGAGTCGTGGAAGAGCATTTGGCATCCTAAGCGAACGTGATTGTCGTTGAGAGCAGTATTGCGCACAGCGGTGGCGGCAACGCAAGAAACCGCGAGAACGGCTCGACGTGTTCAGCTGGCGTGGGATGGACAGGAACGAAGTGCGCGGCTCCTGTATGGTGAGACCGGCGTCACAGATGGTGCCGGGCCGAGGCGACTAACCTTGGCGCGAACTCGCGTGGTACGGGCCCGGCGTGCAGGCGCCGTGCCGGTTGCGTACCATCGAAGTAGGGGCATCGGACGGGTCCACACCGAGGAGGGCGTTTTGGAGCGCTTCTGGAACGGACTTTCCCGCTTTATCTGTAACTGGCGCTTTGCCATTTGGGCGCTGGCGGTTGTGGCCGTCATTGTCGCGGGGTTCGGGATTGCGCGGATCGAATTCGATACGCAGCAGGATACCCTCGTGTCGCCCAATTCCCAGGTGTTCAAAGACAACGTCAAGTACCAGGACCTGTTCGGCGGCGGACAGATAGCGGTCATGTTCGACGGCAATGTGATGACGTTGCTGCAGGGCGACAACCTGAAGCGGCTGGAAGCGTTGGACCAGAAGATCAGCGCGGACCCGCACTTCCTCAACGTCACGAGCCCGGACACGCTGCTCGTCCAGGCGGAGACTTCGGTCCCTCAACAGGTGCAACAGGAGGCCGCGCAGGCCGCCGCCCAACAAAAGGCTGCCAGCGACGCCGCCCGTGCCAAGGCGTTGGCGGCCGGGCAGAGCGAAGCAGATGCGAGTGCGGCCGCAGACGCGGCGGGGAACGCGGCAATCCAGTCGTTCCTGAGCGCGCACGCGGATGAAGCGAAGCAGTTCGCCGCCGTCGGTGACCTGAAGCGGACGAACCCGAAATTCGTCCAGTTCGTGCTTGAAGGGCCGGATGGCAAGATTCGGCCCGAAGTTGCGGGACTCGTGCCGGACGCGAACCACGCGCTACTGATTGCCAACATCAAGGGCAACATGAGCGTGAACGAACAGAATCGTGCCGCATCGGACATCAAAAAGTATGTCAAGGAGGCGGGCTTCCAGGGGGTAACTCCCACAGTTACCGGCGAACAGCTCCTCCTAACGGAGGTCTCGAACGACCTCCAGGGGAGTATCCCGCAGCTCAGCATCGTGGCGCTGACGCTCATGGTTGTGATTGTGCTCACGGTGTTCCGGGCGCGGTGGCGACTGCTCCACCTGCCAATTGTGTTCCTGGCGATGGCGGTGGCGTTCGGCCTCATCGGGTTCCTTGGGCTGCCGCTGACGATGGCGAGCACCGCGGGGCTGCCGATCCTCGTAGGGTTGAGCGTTGACTTCGGGATACAGTTCCACAACCGCTATGAAGAGGAGTTCGAGCGCGGCGGTACGGCGGCCGAGGCGATGCGGCGTTCGCTGCGAGGAGTGACGCCCGCGCTGTTGACGGCGTTGGTGGCGGCGTGCCTGGGGTTCGCAGCGCTGCGGTATTCGACCGTGCCGATGGTGCGTGACTTCAGCCTGGTGCTGAGCGTCGGCATCGCCGTCGTCTTTGTGGTGTGTCTGTTCGTGTTGAACGGCATCCTGTACCACCGCGATCGAAACCGGCTGACAGCGCCGCCTGTCGATGAGGAGCCATCCTTCATTGAACGGGCGCTCTTGCGGACGTACCGGGCAACGGTCGTCCGGCCCGTGCCGATCCTCGTGCTGGGCGCCCTGATTGCGGTAAGCGGGTTCGTGGTGGACCACCGCATCGCGACGGAGACAGAGCCGAACAAGTTCATCCCCGGCGATAGCCAGGTCCTGAAGGACATCAATCATCTCCAGGATTTGACTGCGACGGCGAACACGATCGATTTCCTCGTGACAGCGAAGGACGTGAATTCGCCGGCAGTGGTGAAGTGGATGAACGACCTCGGGAAGGAGATGGCAGCCAAGGACGACCGCATCACTGGCACAAACTCCCTCGCGACGCTCATGACGACCGGATCGGCTACGCCGCCGGACTTTTCGAAGCAGTCGATCGACGCCACGCTTGCAAGTACTTCGCCCGACATCGTTGGCCAGTTCGTGAGCAAGGACCATACGGCGGCCGACTTCTCGTTTACGATTCGGCGGGACGTCCAGCTCATCGACCAGGGCGGGATCATCGACGAGATTACGGCGAACGCAAACCCGCCAGCGGGGGTGACGATGGCACCTGCGGGACTTGGGGTCATCGGCATCGAAGCTGAAAGCCAGCTCACCTCGCACCGGCTGAGCATGATGTTCCTCGCGCTCGCCGCCGTGCTGATCCTCCTGCTGGCGACGACGCGGAGCCTTTGGACGGCCATCCTGGCCGTGTTGCCCGTCGGCCTGGCAATCGGATGGACGTCGGCGGCGATGTACGTGTTCCACGTCCCGCTGAACCCGCTCACGGCCATCGCTGGTCCGCTTGTGGTGGCGCTCGGCACCGAGTTCAGCATCCTGCTGATGCTGCGCTACCGGGAGGAACGCGGACGCGGGCTTGAGCCGGTGATGGCGATGGAAAGCGCCTACCTTCGCAGCGGCCGCGCGATTACCGCGAGCGGCCTCACGGTGATGGGCGCGTTCCTCGCGCTGGGCTTCAACAGCTTCCCGCTGCTAAGTCAGTTCGGCATCGTGTCGGTGCTGGGAGTCGCGTTCTCGCTGGCCGGGGCGCTGCTGGTCATGCCGCCGCTGCTCGTCTGGGCCGACCAGACGTTTACCGCACAGCCAATGCGCGGGGACGTGGCTGAATCTCCGCACGCGCATTGAGTGGAGCGCCGCCCGGGTTAGCGGTCGAGCCGCTCGCGCTCCTTGCGGCGGTACCACCACGAGCCGGCGGCGTCCTGAAGCGCAGGGAATGCTTCGGAAATTGCAGATGCCAACCTCATCGCGGGCACCGTGTTGAACTCCGGCGAGCCACGATCAACCGCGCGGACGATCGTGCGAGCTACCGAGGCTGGGGAGTGCATGGCGCCGGGCGGGTTGGGCTTATAGCCGGGGCCTCCAGTCGTTGCCGCTGCGAAAAAGCCGGTGCGGACGTTGACCGGCAGGACCAACGACGCTTTCACGCCCGAGCCCGCGAGTTCCATCCGCAGCGCGCGAATGAGGCCGGTCAGGGCGAACTTCGTCGCGGAGTAGGCGCCGTGGTAGGGCCATGCGACTTTACCGTTGACCGAGCCGACGACGACGATGTGGCCACTGCCCTGGGAACGCATGATCGGCACGACGGCTACGAGGCCGCGCTGCACGCCGAGCACATTCAGTTCGAAGAGCTCACGCAGTCTGTCGACGGGCGTGTCTTCGACGCGGGCGTAATAGCCGATGCCCGCGTTGTTGACCATCACATCGACACGCCCGAATTCGCTCCGGGCTAAAGCTACGAGCGCTTGCACTTCCGAATCGTCGCGGACATCGCACCTGGCGGCAATGGCACGCACGCCATGCACAGTAAGGGTGGCGGCCGCCGTGCGTTCCAGTGCTTCCTCGTTGATGTCGCCCAGGATCAGGTTGGAGCCACGGCGGGCGAAGGCGAGCGCCGTAGCACGTCCAATGCCTCCGGCGGCACCGGTTATGACAACCACCGAGCCCTCTGCGAGCTTCGTCACCCGAGGGAGCCGCTACCAACTCATGCGATTCTTGAGCAGGGTTGTGCCGAGGTCCCAGAGTGGTCCGGGGAAGTGATGAAGGTCGGCGAGGACGGTTTCGTACGCGGCCATGAAGTAGTCGATCTCTTCGTCGCCGATGACCAACGGCGGGGCCAATTTGTGGACATCCATGGCGTGTCCGGCGATCTG
>DATNET010000513.1:0-2606 GCA_035606745.1 Tepidiformaceae bacterium | reverse complement strand
CAGGCTAAGCTCCTTTCGCTATGCGCCATATCCGCCAACAGCCTTCTCGTGGCTGCGGCGGTGGCCCACGCCCGTCGTGCGAAGGGAAGTACACCTGCCATGAACGCCGAGACTGCACAAGCTCCGTTTGCCTACCTCTTTTGGGTGACCGGTGCGCGCCGGGCTCAGCACGCCGCCTTACGCGCCGAGGGCTCGACCATCGGGGCGGGCGGCGATTCGGATGTCGTTGTCGACGACCCCGGCGTCTCCAACGAACACCTTCGCCTGCGACGCGAGGACGGCGCATGGTTCGTTTACGACCTTGCTTCCGACTCTGGTACCACCGTCGGCGGAAACACCATCTATCGGCATCCGTTGACCGACGGCGATTGCATCGGCTTTGGCGAGACTGAGGTCGTCTTTCGCGTACTCGGTCCTGAAACCGTTGGAGTGTTGCCATGATCGGTGCCTGTACGACGTGCGGGGCCGACCCGGGCTTCGAGTGGGATGTCTGCGAACGCTGCGGGGCCCGCGCCGGCGCCGTTGCTGTGCCGGAGCGCACGATCATCGAGCCGAATCGTGGGCCGGCGCCGCGGCCCGCCGCTGAAGGCGAACGCGCCCGCCTCGGCACGGAACGCAACTACTATCGGCCCGTGTCGCGGGAATCGTTGGCGGCCGCCAGCACAGCGGTCCCCGCCAGCACAGCGGTCCCCGCCAGCACCGCAGTGCCTGCGCGCACCGACGCGACCATCGTCGAACGCGCCGATGAGAGCCCCGGCAGCACCGTGGTCCTCCGCTCAAACGCAACCGCATCGGCGAGCCCGTCGCAGGCGCAGCCACCAGCGGGCACGCCGCGGCTCACAGGCCCCCTGGCCTATTTCGTTCAGCGGAACGGCTCCGCCGTTGGCGCGGTGCACCAGGTCAGCGAAGAGACCGGTATCGGTCGAGCTGCAGAAAACGACATTGTCATCGCCGAACCTTCGGTTTCGAAACAGCACGCGAAAGTGCGCCTTCGCGAAGGCCAATTCGTGTACTGGGATCTGGCCAGCTCCAACTTCTCGTTCCTCCTCGGGAGCGACGGCTCGCGGGAACGGATCCTCGAACCACTGCCTCTGCACGACGGCATGACGATCGAACTCGGCGAGGCACGCCTGACGTTCCTCATGCTCCGTAACGAATGAGCTCCGCTCGCCAGGCACTACGCCTACCCCACTGTTAGACAGCTGTTCGCCGGCAGGAATGTGACTCGCCTCCCAGGAGTGCCGTAATGACTGTGCCGCGCCAAGCAGGCGCGAGCCAGTGTTTGCGGAGCTCACGTGGACATGTCTCTTTCCAGGAAAACCAAAGTTGGGGCCGTTGTTCTGGTGGCAGCGGTCGCATTGCTCTTCGTGGTCGCGTCGGCCGCCATGGTCGTGAAGCCCGCGTGCGGGTGTGTGAACCCGGATTTGCACACCCCAACAGTTGCGGCTACCGCGATTGCGCAGCCACCAGCGCCCGCCGCGGAAAGCGCCCCGTCGATGCGCTAACTCAACCGCCATTGGATATCTGAAGCGCAAGTCACTAATATCCGCGCGACGACCGGCGAGTAGGGGCCGGGAGCGCTGCCTAGCAGTTCAGGGAGGATTGCCATGCGTCTGGTTGTGAAGTCCGGTGCCGCCGCCGGGAAAGAGTTTGAGATTGACCGGGAACTGGTCGCCGGCCGCGCTCCAACGGCCGACATCGTCATCCCCGACAACGGAGTGTCGAGCCGCCACGCACGGCTTCGGCCCGTAGCCGATGCCATCGAAGTGACGGACCTGGATTCGACAAACGGGACGTTCGTGGATGGTGCGCAGATTTCGACGCCTACGCTCGTCCGGCCCACCCAGGCGTTGCGCTTCTCCACCACTGAACTTGCCATCGTATCGGCTGCAGCGGGTGCCTCCGCCACGTCAACGCCATTAACGCCCAGGCTGGTCGTGCTCAACGGCCCGGAGAGCGGCAAAGAGGTCCCCCTCGCCGAAGGGCAGGATGTCCTGATCGGCCGCGCCCCCGAGGCCGGAGTGCACCTCAGCGATACGCGCGTTTCCAGCAGACACGCCAACGTGCGCCTGAGCGGCAACGTGCTCGAAGTGTCCGACCTCGGCTCCGCCAACGGGACGTCGGTTAATGGCGCAACCGTCACGGGCGTAGCGCGCGCGGTGGATGGTTCGGAGCTCCGGCTCGGCGACACCGTCATCTCATTCGTCACGTCCGCACACGCCGCTCATCCCCAGATGGCAACGGTGCTCGGCGGGCGGCGGGACCTTTCGGATTCGACCATTCAACGCCGCGTGGCGGCCGTGATCACGGAGCGTACGCGTAAAACCACGATGCTCATGAGCGCCATCGGTGTCCTTGCGATTGGTGGCGTGGCATTCGGCGCTTGGGCCGTGCTGCACGGCGGCGGTTCAACCACCGCCACCGATGTCGGCGCGGCGGTGGTGGCCAAAATGGGCCCGGCGACCGTGCGCGTCGATGTCAATTGGCCAGACGGCAGCGAGTCCTCCGGCAGCGGCTCGATCATCGACCTCGGAAACGGCCTCGTGCTCACGAACAACCATGTGATCGCCGACGGCGCCGCCCAGATCACCACCATCGGCCCGACG
>DATNET010000512.1:0-6372 GCA_035606745.1 Tepidiformaceae bacterium | reverse complement strand
CCCATGGGGTTGTCGGTGGCCGTCGACCCTGGCGCGACCACAATCGAGTCCACAAACTCACCGCCATCGTAGACACAATGAGCTGCCGTGAGCACAACGTTGTCGGCGATCATTGTCCCGCTACACCCGGCTATGGGGTTGGCGGCGGAATCGAAGCTCAAGAGAAAACTGATCGTCCGCCAGCCCACCGCCGTCGTGTCGGCTACTTCGGTCCGGTCGTCCGGTGGGAATACCGTGGCGGCGTTCACCCCCGACTGCGATGCCCGCCAGTTCGCCATGGCCGCCGCCGGGTTCGCGACCGGTGACAATTGCTGCGTAACTGGCTGAAGCGCCTCGGGAAGCGGTGCGGGCCCTTCACCGATCGCCGCCGTCTGGCCCCAAAGCGCCATCAGCGCAATAACGGCGATCGCAATCGTCCGCTTCATCGAACGTGACATGAATCCCTCCGCTGGGCCGCTCCGGATGCAATGGCACACCCTGAATGAAGAGCCTGGCTCGACTATCACCATCAATGTCGACACGTGCCGACGCCTTTGCCAGTGCCGAGGCAAAATGCTCGCCATCTGGTGGAATCCGGGTAACCGGGCCGGAGCGTAAAGAGGCTGGGACTACCCACCTCTACGCTTTGGAGATTGACCTTGAAGCATCGTCTCAGTCGTCGGGCGGCCGCGGCCGCTGCAGCCGGCCTTGCGCTCGCCGTCCTCTTCGCTCTGCTGTTGTTAGATGCGGGTCCCGCGGCGGCCGCCACACATGAGCAGCTCTATCCGAGCCCAAGTCCCGTCACCACCTCCGTCACCACGCCCATGCCGACGACAGCCGTCGCTTCTCCCGTGGTCGCAACCGCGACGGCTACCACCACACCGAGCGGCACAACGGCCACCATCGTCCTGGCTTCTAACTCTCTCGGGACCATCCTTACGGATGGCGCCAATGGTCTCACCCTCTATACGTTCGCGGCGGATACGGCCGGCAGCGGGACGAGCGCGTGCTATGGCACCTGCGCGACCAATTGGCCACCGCTCCTGAGTTCGAGTATTCCTGCCCAGCCAAGCGGCCTCACGGCCCCACTGGGATTGATCTCCCGCACCGATGGCACCCAGCAGGTCACCATGGGCGGCATGCCGCTCTACCTCTTTAAGGGCGACACCGCGCCCGGCGACACAAGCGGGAACGGCATTAACGCCTTCGGCGGCGTCTGGTCGGTCGCTCTCGCCGCGGCGGCCACAACGCCCACTCCTACCGCCTCGCCGACCTCGACGCCGACGGCCACGCCCACGACACCGGCGGCTACGGGCGCCGCGACTATTGTCCTCGCACCTAACTCAACCTTCGGGCCGATCCTCACGGATGGCGCCAACGGCCTCACGCTCTACACGTTCGCCGCGGACACGGCGGGGAACGGCGCGAGCGCGTGCTATGGGGCATGCGCGACGAACTGGCCGCCGCTGCTCACGTCCGGCGTGCCGGCACGGCCAGCGGGCTTGACCGGCGCGCTCGGCGTTATCACACGTACCGATGGCACGCAGCAGGTCACGCTCGCGGGCATGCCACTGTACCTGTTCAAGTTCGATACGAAGCCCGGCGATGTGAAGGGCCAGGGGATCAACGCGTTCGGCGGCGTCTGGTCCGTGGCTCTTGCGTCCGGCGCCATCCCGACAAGCGCCGCCAAGCCAGCTACCACCCCCGTCGCTCCTTCCACCGGTAGTGGCGTTGGCAGCTCGTCCGGGAGTTCCGTGCTCGGCCTATCGCTGGCCGCGGCACTCCTCGTTATCGTGTCCGGCTCGGCTGGACTTGCGTTCGTACGGCGCCGCCCTTAAGCCAAACCGACACGTTTGGCTCGACGAGCTCACCGCCCCAAAAGTGGTGGGCTCGTTTTGCGCTCGTCGCTGGCAACAAATTGCTTGACTTCAAGGCCGCTTTAAGTTGTAGGGTCACTGCATGACATCGGGAGGTAGTTCCACATGACGGTCGCCACGACTGAAGAAGGGCTGGTGCGGGCCGGGACGCTCGAGGAACTTGCGGCGCAGGGCGTCCGCGTCGTTTCCGCGGCCGGCCGCACGATCGCGGTTTTCGCCCATGAGGGCGGGGTATTCGCGGTGGATAACCGCTGTCCGCACATGGGCTTCCCACTCAGCCGCGGCACCGTCAGCGACGGCATCCTCACATGCCACTGGCATCATGCCAAGTTTGACCTCGCCGGTGGCTGTACTTTCGACCCTTTTGCCGATGACGTCGCGTCGTTCCGGACGGAAGTACGGGATGGCGAGGTGTACGTTGATCCGCGTCCGATCGAGGAGGAGCGCCTGCCGCACTGGATGCGGAAACTGGACGAAGGCCTGGAGCAAAACCTGCGCCTCGTGATCGCGAAGGCCGTGGTCGGCCTTTCCGATATTGGCGCGACAGGCGCCATCGCCGAACGGACAGCGCTGTTCGCGACGAAGAATCGTGCCTCTGGCTGGGGCGATGGCCTGTCAATCCTTACTGCGATGTCGAACGTCCAGGACGTACTCGCCCCGGCCGACCGTTCGCGCGCGCTGTACCAGGGCGCGATCAACGTCGCCCGCAACGTCTCCGGGGAGCCGCCCGATTTCGACCTCGCGCCGCTGACCACTGGAGAAGCCCGCCCCGACGTCTTTCGCGCCTGGTTCCGCCGCTTCATCGAGACCCGCAGCTCCGACGCTGCGGAGCGTTGCCTGAGGACGGCGATCCATGCCGGCCTCAGCTCGGAACAGCTCGCTGACATGCTCTTTTCGGCGGCCACCGACCACGTCTTCATGGACACGGGGCACGCCCTGGATTTCGCCAACAAGGCGTGCGAACTGCTGGACCACATTGGCTGGAAGCACGCCGACGCCATCCTCCCGAGCCTCATCCCGGGCCTCGCCTCGGCGGAGCGCATGGAGGAGACGTCGTCGTGGCAGCATCCGGTCGACCTCCCGTCGTTGCTTCGCGAGGCGAACGAAGCGCTCAATGCCGCCCTCGAACGTGGCGGAGAACGGCTCTCCGGCTGGGACGGCCACCGCGTCCTCGCCGAGACCATCCTCGACGATGAACCGAAAACGTCGCTGAAAGCCATCGTCGCTGCCGCTGGCGATGGCGTGCCGCTCACCGAGCTCTCGGCGACGGTCGCCTACGCCGCGGCCCGCCGGCCCGTGCACTTCCATATTTCGAACGAGTTCAGCGACTGGAATACGGTGCACCACACGTTCACCTACACGAACGCCGTGGACCAGGCGATGCGCCGCGCGCCCTCGCGGGCACTCGCACGGGGAATCCTTGACGGCGCGATGTCCGTCTACCTGGAACGCTTCCTCAACGTCCCGAAACAACCGTTGCCGCGTCCGACTGGCCACGCCCGCATGCCCGCGGACATCCTTGATGCCTTTGATCGCCAGCAGCAGGTCGACGAGACCGCGGAGGCCGTGGCCGACCTTCTGGCAGCGGGCCAACACACCGCCGTCATCGAGACGCTCGGCCACGCGCTGTTGCGCGAAGACGCCGGATTCCACCAGTTTCAGATTTACGAAGCGGCGGTCCGTCAGTATCACAACTTCGAAGGCAGGCCCGAAGGTGACCACATCCTCATTGGCGCGGCCCGATTCCTGACAGCGCACTCGCCAACGGTGCGCGCAACGGGGCAAACTTTCGAAATTGCCCAACGGTTGCAGCGCGGCGAAGCGCTCCACGACTCCATTTCCTGAAACAGCCTACTCGCCCGTGAAGACTGCCTGGCGCTTCTCCGCGAACGCCCGCGGGCCTTCTTTTGAATCGGCAGTCTGACCGATGACCCAGCGCATCGTCGAGGCGAGCCGCATCGCTTCCGCGGCCGGCATGTCGGCCTGGCGGTGCACCAGTTCGCGCATCGCCCTGACGGCCAGTGGGGCGAAGCTGGCGATTCGCCGTGCCATTTCGCCGGCCACCGTCAAGAGCTGGTCGCCCGGCACCACACGGCTGACGATCCCGAAGCGCAGCGCCGTCTCTGCATCGATCCGCTCGCCGGTGAAAAGCATGTCGTTCGCCAGCACTCGCGGGACGGATCGCGGCAGCCTTACGGGCGCTCCAGCGAGGGGAAAGAAGCCCAGCGTGATCTCGGGGAGGCCGAACTGCGCTTCCGTCGACGCGATGAGGAGGTCGCACGTCAACGCGATCTCGAATCCGCCGCCCAAGCAAAACCCGTTGATGGCCCCGATAATCGGCTTCCGCGGGTCGAAATCGGCGAAGCCTGTGAGCGGCGCGGTAGTAAAGACCGAAGCCGGGCCGCTGCTTGCGGCCGGGCCGTCGGGGCGGCTACGCAAGTCCGCGCCAGCGCAAAACGCCCGCCCGTTTCCGGTCAGCACAGCGACGCGGATGTCGTCGCGGTCCCGCACCTGGCGCAGGGCGTCGGAGAGGCCCTCCGAAAGTTCGCCGTTAATCGTATTGAGCTGGGCCGGCCGGTTGAGCGTGATCGTCGCGACGCCTCCGTCCACCTCGAAGATCACCGCCGCGTCAGTTTTGGTGCCAGGCGCCTCGTCCATGTTCACCCTCCGTCGTTAGCTTTGGCACGAACCCTACCTGAGTCAGTAGCATATTGCAACTAACTTCGGAAAACTCTTACCGGGCAAACAGCGGAACGAGGAACCCGGCAGCCACCACGCCTGCCGTGAGGACCGCCGTCGGCACGATCGTGACGCAGGCGGTCGCGAGTGCCGCTTTCGCGAACCTGGGGAGTGGAGTCGTTCTGTTAGCGATCTGGCTGGGGACGAGCATCGTGGGCCTCCTTGCAGGGCATGCCTTCGCTTGCAATGCCATGTGCTCATTAGGCCATCCGGGCAGGGCGGTTCACATTCCCCGATGCGAACTTCTGCCTAACAACCGTAGCCAGCACCCCCGTGTACGATGACGGCACCAACACCGCTTTGGAGGAAAGATGTCCGCTGCACGGAGTCGCGAAGTTCAACTGGCCGCGCGCCCCATCGGTGAGCCGAAGCTTTCCGATTTCAAGCTCGTCGAGCGCGAGCTGCCGCCAATTGGCGATGGTGAGGTGCTCGTGCGAAACATCGTCATGTCGGTGGACCCATACATGCGCGGCCGGATGAACGACGTGAAGTCCTACGTGCCGCCGTTCGCCTTGAACGAAACCCTCCAGGGCGGGGCGATCGGCCGGGTTGAAGAATCACGAAACCCGGCGTTCAAGCCGGGCGATATCGTCCAAAATGGCCTTGGCTGGCGTACCCGCTTCATCTCGAATGGGGCAGGGCTCGGAGTCATCGATGTGAGCAAAGCGGGCCTCACCACCTACCTCGGCGTGCTGGGCGGCACCGGCTTCAGCGCCTACGTGGGCCTGCTCGACCTCGGCCAACCGAAAGCCGGGGAGACGGTCTTTGTGTCCGCCGCGGCTGGCGCTGTCGGCAGCGTTGCCGGGCAAATCGCCAGGATCAAAGGCTGCCGAGTTGTTGGCAGCGCCGGCTCCGATGTCAAAGCGCGGTTCCTCACCAGCGAACTTGGATTTGACGCGGCAATCAATTATCGCGTTGAGACGCTGGACGATGCCCTCGGCGCGGCCTGTCCGGAGGGGATCGACGTCTACTTCGATAACGTCGGTGGCGATCACCTCCAGGCGGCGCTGAACCACATGAACGTGAACGGCCGCATCGCCGCGTGCGGGATGATTTCGCAGTACAACAATACGGAGCCTGTGCCGGGCCCAAACAATCTCGCCGCAATCGTCCGCCAACGGCTCACCATCCGCGGCTTCATCGTCTCCGACCACTTCGCGCGGCACGATGCGTTTGTCGCCGATATGTCGGGCTGGTTGCGCGACGGCAAGATGAAGAACCCCGAGACCGTCGTGGACGGGATTGAAAACGCGGCGGAGGCATTCATTGGTCTGTTGCGAGGCGAGAACTTGGGCAAAATGTTGGTACGCCTCAGCAGCGACTAGGCGGGGAGGTTTGTAGCCGTGAACGTTACCTTGAACAACGGTGTCGAGATGCCTGCCCTGGGTTTCGGCGTTTTCCAAACTCCGCCGGAGGTCACCTCCGCCTCGGTGGCGGAAGCGCTTCGTGTCGGCTACCGGCTTATCGACACGGCGGCCTCCTACTTCAACGAACGCGAGGTCGGTGATGGCATCCGCCGATCGGGGCTCGAACGGGCCCAGGTGTTTATCCAGACGAAGGTCTGGATCAGCGACTATGGCTACGACCAAACTCTGCATGCGTTCGCGAAGAGCGCTGGGAAGCTAGGCTTCGAACAGATCGACCTGTTCTTACTGCACCAACCTGTGCCGACGCAGTTCGACAGGACCGTCGAGGCGTACCGGGCGCTGGAGACGCTGCTGGCAGACGGTCACGTCCGCGCGATAGGCATCAGCAACTTCATGCCCGAGCACCTCGC
>DATNET010000503.1:0-2791 GCA_035606745.1 Tepidiformaceae bacterium | reverse complement strand
TGTGGCTCCGGCTTCGCCCCGGTTTCCTTGAGGAACTTCTCGATCGGCTCAAGTTCGAGCGTCTCCGCATCCTTCTTGAAGTGCATCGGGATGGCGATTTGTGGGTCGATCGCCGTCATGACGTCTGACGCGGCCGTTCCGCCCATCGAATTGCCTCCGCCCACGGGCATCAGCAAGATGTCCACTTTCTTCCATTCATCGAGCCCCGGAGGCCCCGCCGGTCCCGGCAATCCGAGATGGCCAATCCGGATGCCATCCACTTCGAAGATAAACATCACATTGCGCGCGCCGTCCGGCCGCTTTGAAGCCACGCCCGTAATCAGAATTCCGCCCTTTTCGTATTCGCCCGGAGCATCCAACACGATCGGGTCTCCGGTCACCGCGCCAAGGTAGCTGTAGTCCGGTTCGTCACGGCGGCTCAGCGTCACCACATCGGCATCCTGCTTGCCGATGTGATACCCGCTCGAAGGCGGGCACGGGTCCGTCAGGACAACGCCATCGCGGCCTTTCAATCGAAAACAAGAACGGCCGAGCCAGCTGATTTCCATCCCGAGAGCATACCGTCCGCCACCCTTACGCGGCATATTTGCACGCCCGCTTCGACCGTCTCCAACGCAAGCTCGCTCGCTCAACCCACCCCGCGCGCCACAGCGACCCAAGCCGCCAAGTCTCCGGCCTCTGGTCAAGGCGGCCGCAGCGCCCCGGCCTCTCGTCTCTCATCAAGGCGGCCGCAGCCGCCGGGCGCTTGCGCCAAAGCGGCCGCAGCCGCTCAACGCTTGCGCCAAAGCGGCCGCAGCCGCTCTATAGTTGTCCCATGCGAGTCTCCCCCTCCGTGCGCGCCGTCCAGGTGCCCGACGAAGACCCAATGCACCCGCAATTCACCAGCATCTATATCGTCGGCAGTGGCCAGGTCCTGACGATCGATTCGGGCGAGGCGCTCGATCGCTACAAATGGATGCTGCGCGGCTACCTCGCCGCCACCGAACACGCGGAAATTGCCCTCGCCGGCATCACCCATCATCACTCCGACCACAGTGGCAATCTCAAGTGGGCGCACGACGAAATGAAAGCCGAAATCGTCGCCCCCAAGAGCGCCCTCCCCCTGCTCAAGGGACGCTTGCCCAAATCCGGCGTCACGACGTTCGCGGATGGCGAACTGCTCGACATGGGCGGCGGCGCGAAGGTCCGCGTCCTGCTTACGCCCGGCCACAGTGTCGATTCCGTCTGCTACTACCTCGAAGAGGAAGGCGTTCTCTTCAGCGGCGACACCCTGCTCGGCTCTGGCACGACCACCATCCACGACCTTGGCGCCTATCGCCGCACGCTCGCTCGGCTGCTTGAACTGCCAAACCTGAAGGTCATTTGCCCCGGGCATGGGCCACTCGTCCACGACCCTCGCGAACGGCTCCAACAGTACGTCGACCACCGCAATATGCGTGAGCGCCAGATCCTCGGGGTCTTGGACGGCGGCGGCGCCATTTCGAGCTGGGACATCATGCTCCTGCTCTACCCCGAAATCGATAAGCGCCTGCGCCGCGCCGCCGACAACAATGTTCGCGTCCATCTCGCCCAGCTCCAGGCTGAAGGCCGCCTGAAGGTTTATCCGGGCAAGCCCAGGCGCGGGGCATCGGCCAGGACCGGCTGGCCGTACGACCCTAAAGCGGCACCCGGCGGGACACCCAGGCAGGTCGAGCACGCGAAGTACCGCGAAGATGTGAAGAAGAAGGCCAAAAAGTTTGAAGCGGAAGACCGCCGCGCACGGCTTCGAGCGCAGGAGAATCCCCCCACCGAACAATGGGCGGAACCGCCACGCTATGAACTCGTCGGCCACGCTACCGACTGATTCGCCCGTGCCGATACTCCTGATGTGGGCATCACGCGCTAGCGCAGAGCGTAGGCCTCATCGGTGGTGTGCAGCATGCTCAAAGGCGAAAAGGCGGTCCTCCGGGCGCTCCATCCCGAGGACATCGATCGCTACGTCGAGTTTCGCAACGACGTCGAACTCGAACTGCTTGCCTCCGGCGAGCCGCCTCTGCCACGCCCGAAGGAATCGCTCCGCGTGGCAATCGACCAGCACTTGGCCAATCCCGGAAGCGACGTCTGGTTCGCCATCGAAACCCAATCCGACTTCCTCGGTCATTGCCAGCTCACGAACGTTGACCAGTTCGCTCGTTCCTGCGAGCTCACCATCGCCATTGGCAATCGTGACTACCAGAACCGCGGCTTCGGGCGGGATGCCATCAAGCTGCTCACCAAGTACGCCTTTCGTCTGCTCAACATGAACCGCGTCTGGGTACGCGTCCCCGCGAGCAACCAGCGCGCCCTCCGTTGTTTCACTGCCTGTGGATTCGCGGAAGAGGGGCGGCTACGCCAGCATATATGGCGCGACGGCAGCTACGACGACATCGTCCACCTCGCCGTGCTTCGCGATCACTGGAACGGTACGGCGGCCGTGCCCGCGGAAGTAAGCGCCGCGTCAGCACCGCTCGCGGACTGACGCCGAGAAATCGACAAGCGGCGGCCCACAAACGACAATCCCTCGCATGCCCCGAATGACAACTGACACCTTCGAAGCGTTCCTGCTGGAGCCGCATGTCGGCGTTCTTTCCACGCTGCGCCGCGACGGCATGCCCTACACCGTGCCTGTGTGGTGGCTCTGGAAAGACGGCACCGTCTGGCTGACCGGGACGTATTCGCGTGTCTGGTGCAAGCACCTGCTGCACGACCCGCGCGTCTCGCTTTGCATCGAAGCGACAGCGCCAGTCGCTGGCCACGTCGGCTTCGATGGCGT
>DATNET010000500.1:0-6004 GCA_035606745.1 Tepidiformaceae bacterium | reverse complement strand
TGAGTGGCCACCTCCATCCTCCGCGCGCCCCGAGTTGCCTTCGCGACGTTGCCGGAGCGCCGCCAGGGCCTGCTGGCCGTCCTCGCCGCCGCCGTCCTCTGGAGCACCGGCGGGCTCTTCATCAAGTGGGTCTCACTCGATGCCCTCGGCCTGACCATGTGGCGTTCGCTGCTCGCCGGCATAACGACGCTTGTCATCGCTCGCCCCTCGCTCGTCGCACCGTGGAAAGCCGGCAAGCTGACCTGGGCCCTCGCCGTCAGCTACGCCCTCACCCTCGTCATGTTCGTCGCCGCCACCAAGCTCACAACCGCGGCGAACGCGATCTTCCTCCAGTACACCGCTCCGCTTTATCTCCTCGTGCTCGGGGCCGTGTTCCTCAAAGAACGCGCATCCCGCCTCGACCTGTTCACGGTCGCCATCGCCTTCGGCGGCATGGCCCTCTTCTTCGTCGGCCGGATCGAAACCCGCGACCTCGCTGGCAACATTCTCGCCGCTGCCTCCGGCCTCACACTCGCGCTGATGTTCATGTTCCTCCGATTCCCGTCAGCACGGCCGGAACAGCGTTCGCAATCGATGCTCCTCGGCAACGCCCTGCTTGTCGTGGTCTTGCTCGGCGTCAACGCCGGCCGCGGTGCGGGCGCGGCGTTCATGCCATCCTGGAAAGACTGGCTCGGGCTGGCGTTCCTCGGCATCATCCAGATCGGCCTCGCCTATGTGCTCTTCATTTACGGCGTTGCCCGCGTCCAGGCGCTCGAAGCCTCGCTCATCGGGATGCTCGAACCGGTCCTCAACCCCGTCTGGGTATTCCTTTTCCTCGGCGAAACTCCAGGCTGGTGGGCTGTCCTCGGCGGCGGCATCATCGTTGTCGCCGTCTCGCTCCGTACGTTCGCGGTCGAACGCCGCGGCCGCTCCGTCGTACGTGAAGACTTCGGCCTGCTCGGGTCCGAGCCATGACGCCCGTGCCATCCCCCGCGAACATCGGCGAAGTCGCCAGCGCCCTCGAAGCCATGCACGGCTGGCGCGAATGGCACTGGTGGCCCGATGCCGACCCCTTCGAGGTCTGTGTCGGCGCCATCCTCGTCCAAAACACCATGTGGGCGAACGTCGAACGCGCGTTGGACCGCCTGCGCACAGCGAACGTGCTCGCACCGGAGGCGATGTCCGCGCTCAGTGTCGAGCAGTTGGAAGAGCTTGTCCGGCCCTCCGGCCAGTTCCGCCAAAAACAACTCAAGCTCCGTGCCTTCCTCGCACTCCTCGAACAACACGGCTCGATCGAGGCGTTGCTCGCGATTCCCGCGCCCGAACTCCGCACGCGTTTGCTCGCGACCTTCGGCATCGGCCCCGAAACCGCCGATTGCATCATCCTCTACGCTGCTCACCAGCCGGTGTTCATCGTGGATGCGTACCTGATCCGCCTGTTCACCCGGCTCGGCATGGGGCCCATTGAGAGCACCAGCTACGATGTCTGGCAACGCTGGGTATTAGGTGAACTCGCCTCCGACCCACGCCTTTCGGAACAGCCGGCCCAACGCGACACCTGGGCACGATTCCGGGCAGAAATCGTGATGCATTGCAAGTTCCTCTGCAGGAAACGAGCGCCCGCCTGCGGCGATTGCTTGCTCTTGCCGCGCTGCCCCGGCTCGCCAATGAACCAGGCGCTCAATGCCACGAAGTAACGCTCGCGCTCCCGCCCTCCGCCGGCTTCGAAAAAAGGTCGAGCGCCTCGCCTACCGTGTCGCATGGTTCGGTGTGCGCTGGCAATGGCGCATCTTTCAGCCCGTCACGCTCGGCGTCCGCATCCTGCTCGTCCGCGATGGCGAGGTGTTGCTTGTGCGCCACACCTACCGGTCTGGCTGGTTCCTTCCCGGCGGCGGCCTGAAACGTCGCGAACGCCTGGCCGATGCCGCACGGCGGGAGGCCCGCGAAGAGGCCGGCGCGACTATCGGCGCCCTCACCTTCGTTGGCCTCTACGCGTCGTTCCACGGAAAGAGCGACCACGTCGCACTGTTCGCCGCTACAGACTTCGAGGTCACCGGCGAGCACGACGAGGAAATCGCACAGGTCGATTGGTTCCCGATCGAAGCGCTCCCTGCCGATGTAGCGCCCGGTACGCGCGCTCGCATCCGCGAATACCAGTCCCAATCCGGGCCGTTCACCGATGACTGGTAAGCTGCAGCGATGTCTCTCGAAAGCTCCCCGGCCGCGCGCTCCGCAGCCATCCCGGTTGCCCTTATCGATGAACTCCTCGGCCGCTACGGGCTGCACCGTCAGTCACAGCCAACCCCGGTGGCCGGCTCCGTCCTCAACGAGAACTTCCGCGTCGATACAGACGATGGCCCACGCTTTATCCGCCTGCATCGCCCCAGGGCCTCGGCTGAGCGCATTCGGCTCGAGTACTCGCTCGTCGCATGGGCCGGCGAGCACGGAATTCCGGTGTCGCCGGCCCTCGCTGATCACAACGGCACGACGCTCCACACGTTCAGCGGCCGTCTGGTGTCACTCTTTCCCTGGATTCACGGCCGTGCACTCCAGCGCGAAACCGTAACTCCCGCCGAATCGTCCGTCCTCGGCGACATGCATGGACGGCTACACGCCACCCTTGCCCGATACCCCGACGTCGGCCTTTCCCGCGACGGCTCGGGCACGAACTGGAATACCCAGGCCTCCATCGACGCCCTGAATCGCATCGATGACCTGATCCGCTACTACCCGGCGCCGCCGCCCGAGCAACTTCGCCTGCAGGGAGTCATCCGCGCCCAGCTTGAGGTCCTCGAATCCGGTGACGCACGCCCCGCATCCGATTTCGCGGGCCTGCGTCGCCAGGCCTGCCACGGCGACTACCACGAGCGCAACGTCCTCGTCGATGGCTCCGGGGCAATCATCGCAGTCGTCGATTGGGAAATGGCCGGCATCCTGCCACCTATTTTCGAACTCGTCCGCGCCATCTCCTTTGTGCGGCTCTTCGATTCACCGCTGCTGGAACCATACCTCGACGCCTATCACCGCCACGCGCGATTCACCGCCGCCGAATGCCACGCTGGCGTCGAGATGTTCTGGCAATTCCTCATCCACGACACCTGGGTCTTCACGAGCCGCTTCATTCGCGGTGACCGCCGCGTCGACGAATTCTTGCCGACTGCAGGCGACCTGCTGGCGCGCTTCGGGGACCCAGCCTTCCGCTCCGGTCTCGAAGCCACGCTCGTGCGGATCACCACATGAGGCCCTGCGTTCGCGCACGAACCCTATAATGGCTGCATGGCAACGAAGACCCGCGTCTCCCTCGAAGAGTTCCTCGCCATGCCCGAGACCGAGCCCGCTTCGGAACTCATCGACGGAGAGGTAGTCCAGAAGATGGCGCCAAGCCTATACCACAGTTCGCTCGTCCTCGAAATTGGGGCGCTCCTGCGCAACCATTTGAAAGTCACACGGGAAGCTCGCGTCGATACCGAATTGCGACACATCTGGCCCGCCGAGGATCGCGTCTTCCTTCCCGACGTGAGCGTCACCCTAAAGGGCCGGGTGTCGTTGGACCCAGCTCTTCGTCGCCGCGGACCAATCCCCGTCCAGCCCGACCTTGCCATCGAGGTGCTCTCGCCAGACGACCAGGCCGGCCGCGTCTTCGAGCGTGCCGATTTCTACATGCGAAGTGGTGTGACGCTCGCGTGGTTCGTTGACCCCGACAGCGAAAGCATAACCATCTATCGGCCCGGAAGAGCGCCGACAGTGCACCGGTCCCCGGCAGTCATTGACGCGCAGCCTGTGCTTCAGGGCTTCACGCTGGACCTCGCGGCCTTATTCGCCGTGCTCTACGAAGACGACGAATGAATCGCGGCTAATCCTCGGTCTCGGCCACGTCGGCTCGCTGCCAATTGCCCGCGATCGGCCCAGCTCCGCATCGGGCCGAAGTTCGGCGCGGCGGCGGCGCGGAGCCCAGGCGACCGCGGTCGCCCTGCGTTCGCGCACGAACCCTATAATGGCTGCATGGCAACGAAGACCCGCGTCTCCCTCGAAGAGTTCCTCGCCATGCCCGAGACCGAGCCAGCTTCGGAACTCATCGATGGAGAGGTAGTCCAGAAGATGTCGCCCACGCTCTATCACGGCACGCTCGTGGCCGAACTGATCCGGCTACTGGGCCAACACCTGCATGAGTCTCGCGAAGGCCGCTTAGTCACCGAAGTCCGCCATGTGAACTTCGCGGAAGAGCGCGTCTTCCTCCCCGACATCAACGTGACGCTCGCTGGCAGGCTTCCCAGAGGGCCCGAAGCAGGGCAGCACGGCCCGCTCAGTGTCCAACCGGACTTCGCACTCGAGGTCATATCGCCCGGCGATAGCGTCGGACGTGTCCTTGAAAAGGCAGACTTTTACATGCGTGCCGGGACGCAACTCCTCTGGCTCGTCGACCCCGATAGCGAAACCATCACCGCGCACCGGCCGGGACAGGCGCCCACCATCCATCGCGCCCCGGCCGTCATCAATGCCGAGCCGGTGCTGCGGGGCTTCACTCTCGATGTCGGTCCCCTCTTCGCCGTCCTCCACGAGTACGAGTTCGAATAGACCTAAGCGCTCGCGCCAACCCTGTTCCCTGCCTACCCTGACGGAATGCAACTCGGCATCATCGGCTTGGCCCGCTCCGGCAAGACAACCGTCTTCAACGCGGTCACCCGTGGCAGCGCCCAGGTAGGCGTCTATAGCTCGGCCAATCAACCCAACGTCGGTGTTGTTAACGTGCCCGACGAACGCGTAGACCGCCTCGCCCAGCTCTACAAGCCAAAAAAGACGACCTACGCCACCATCCAGTACGTCGATTTCCCCGCGGCCGGAGAATCCTTTGGCAAGGGCGAAGGCCCCGCCGGCAAGTTCATCAACGACCTCGCCCGCATGGATGCCCTCATCCACGTTGTCCGCGATTTTCAAGACGAAACAGTGCCCCACCCGGAAGTCACCATCGACCCCCATCGCGACATCGCCACCATGGACCTCGAACTCGCCTTCGCCGACCTCTCGATCATCGAAAAGCGCCTGCAGCGCATCGAAGCAGAAATGCGGTCGACCAAGATGGGCGAACGCGACGCCATGCTTCGCACAACAGACACGCTCACGCGCATGAAGGCGGGCCTCGAAGCAGAATCGCCCGTGCGCGAACAGGGGCTCACCGCCGACGACTGGAAGAACCTCGAAGGCATGCAATTCCTCACCTCCCTTCCGCTGCTCGTCGTCGTCAATATCGGAGACGACGACCTTCCTCGCCGCAGCGAGATCGAAGCCGAATTCCGCGGCAAATATCAACGCACCGGCCGGGATGTTGCGGTTTTCTGCGGCAAGTTCGAAATGGAGCTGAACGAGCTCGGCGACGACGAAGCCGCCGAATTCCGCGAATCCGCCGGCGTCACGGAGAGCGGCATGGCCGGCGCCATCCGCATGAGCTACCAGCTGCTCGGGCTCATCAGCTTCCTCACCGCCGGCCCCGATGAATGCCGCGCCTGGACCGTCACGGCCGGCTCTACCGCGCCCGAAGCCGCCGGCAAAATCCACAGCGACCTGCGCCGTGGCTTCATCCGCGCCGAAGTCATCCGCTTCGACGACCTCATGGCTGCAGGCAGCGAAGCCGAAGCCAAGAAGCGCGGCCTCCTCCGCACCGAAGGCAAGCAATACATCGTCCAGGACGGCGACATCGTCAACATCCTCTTCAACGTGTAGCGGGGCTGGGGAGCGCGCCCAATAGTTCGCGCCACGACGAGTCGGTACGGCGGCCACCAGTGAGGCGGGCGCCCTTGGGACGGGATCGCGCCCGAACGGACTGGCGCCCGACAGAGCACGGCCGTTGCACGGGTTACTTACAATTGGCAGCTTTATAAAGTAAAGTTGGCGAATGACGCAGCCACAGACCGAATCTGAAGCCAGACTATCGGCCGAACAGGCCATCAATGCAACGTTTAGCCCACACGCGCCGATAAACCAGGCGGCTCTCTTTCGGGGACGTGTCGACCAGGTGCGCGAAACGGTG
>DATNET010000485.1:0-3073 GCA_035606745.1 Tepidiformaceae bacterium | reverse complement strand
GGGCTTCAGGTCCCGGCTCTGCAGATAAACCGCCGCGCCATCGAAGAAGACGATGCAACGAAAGCCATCCCACTTCGGTTCGAAGTGCCAGCCCGGGCCGTCGGGGATAGCCTCGGTGAGCTTCGCGAGCATCGGCGCGATGGGTGGTTGTAGGGGGAGTGCGAGCGATTCGGGCATCGTGCCGAGATTGTCAGCGCGCGGGTGCTGCTGACATCGTGGAAGCGCTTGCCCGTCACTTTGTTGGCGCCAGCAACCATGGACTACACGGAAGCGCTTCCACGATGTCAGCAGATGCTCCGCACAGGAAGGAATCCCAATAATGAAGCAACTCTTGGTCAAGATCCTCGCTAGCGGTGGCGTTCTCGCCACCGTTATTGCGGGCGCCACCATGTTCGCCGGCAACGCTTCCGCGATGTCGCAAACAGCGGGCGGGCCGGCCGTGCAACAGACCACACCTACCACACCCACAACCACCGCCCCCGCCAACGCTGAGCAGTGGCCGGCCGCGATCGAGGGCCGGCCGACGAAGCTCGACAATGGCAGCGCCCGTGGCTGGTACTTCTGGCACGACAATGATGGGCTCCATCTCGACACGACGACGCCTTCGGATAACCTCCATGTATTCGAAGCCGTGCTGACGACGGATGGCACGTTCCACGACGTCGACAAGATCCGCCTTGAAGGCGCTGACGACGTGGTGCTGCTCGACAACGGCCACAAACTCGTCGTGCAATTCCACACCCACGACGGAATCGACGGCGTCAATTTCCACATCTCCGGCGGCGACAGCCTGACGCTTCGGCTCGATGTGAACGGTCACCTCATCGACCGGAGCAACATCTTCATCGGCCACAACAACGTTCATCCGTGGAGCGATCCGTTCACGATCGAGCGGTAGCGCGGCGCTCACGGTGCGCAAAACAGCCGGGCCATAGGCGGCCCGGCTGTTTTGCGTCTACTTAATTGCCTGGTTGGAGCGGAGCTCTGCGATCCGTGCCGGGGGCATTCCCAGCCATGCACTCAGCACCGAATCGGTGTCTCCGCCATGCTCTGGCATCGGTTGGCCGACGACGGTTGGCGTGCCGGACAGGTGAATCGGTGAATTCGGCAGCTTGAGCGAGCCGGGCTTTCCGTAGGGCATAGGGATGTCCACGAGCATGTTACGCGCCGCCACCTGGGGGTCGGTGAAGAGGTCGGCGATCGTGTTCACCTTGCCGATGGCGCAGACGTTGGCTGGTTCGAGGATATCGAACCACTCCCTGGTCGTCCGGGCTCTGAGGGCCGAGGTCAGCTCGGCCTCCAGTTCGTGCACATGCTGCAGGCGGAGGCGGTTGGTGGTGAAACGGGGGTCGAACGCGAGGTCATCTCGTTCGATGAGGGCACAGAACAGCTCCCATTCCTTCACGTTCGCCACGACCAGATAACCGTCGGCCGTTTCGAACGGCCCAAATGGGGCGAGGAGCGCATGATGGCTGCCCTGCCGTGTCGGGGTTTCGTCGAAGGCGGAGTGCCGCACGATCGCGTTTTCGCACAGGGCGATCTGCGCTTCCATCAGGGCGACGTCGAGCATCTGGCCCTCGCCAGTGAGGTCGCGCGCCCGCAGTGCCGCGACGACGCCCAGCGCAAGATAGAGCCCGGCGACCATGTCACCGATACTCACGCCCACGCGGAGGGGCGGGCCATCGGCTTCGCCGTTCAGGCTCATGGTGCCGCCCATCGCCTGGGCTACGGCATCCACCGCGACCATCGAGCGGTAGGGACCGGTCTGTCCGAACCCGCTAAGCGCGCCGTAGACGATGCGTGGGTTTTCCTCGCGAAGCGCGGCATAGCCGAGGCCAAGCTTATCCATCGTGCCCGGCCGAAAGTTTTCGACGACGACATCGGCTTCCCGCACGAGCTGTTTCACGAGCGCCTTGCCATCGGCGGTCTTGAGGTCGATGCAGATACCCTTTTTGCCGCGGTTGGCGCTGAAAAAGAACGTTGAAATGCCCTCGTAGTAGGGCCCGAAGCCGCGCTGTTTTTCGTCGTTCTCCGGGTATTCGACTTTGACCACTTCGGCGCCGAGGTCGGCAAACTGCATGGTGGCGAACGGCCCGGCGAGGGCCCAGGTGAAGTCGAGGACGCGGACGCCGTCGAGCGGGCCGTTCATTGTTGCGCATCGATCGGGTCTGTCGCTCCGAAAATTGAAGCGTAGCAGCCCGCCCTCACCCCCCAGCCCCCTCTCCCGACGATGCGGGAGAGGGGGAGCAAACGTACAGTTCTCATCTTGGGCGTGGCCTTTTGGCGGTTCATTCTGGCGTGTCCACAGCTTCGTAGACGCGATCCTGGAGGCTCGACGGCAACGAACGTCCGAGTTCTGGAAAGGTAGTCACGAGACGAGCCAGATCGAGAATGTCTTTGGCTCGCTTGCTAGGTCGACGCGTAGGTTCGAGTGCAGCGGCGACCTTGAGAGCCAACAGATCCCGCGGCGCCGCAACAGGCACGGAAAGCCCCATGACGTCGCGGACTTCCGCCCGTCCAGCGATATCGGTGAGCTCGGGGTCGAGTTGCACCTGCACCTGGAGTTTCGACCCGGGGTCATAAACATTGAAGCTGTGGGGAAATTCGCGCACCTTGAACTCGGTTTCGAAGAGTGCTCGGGCCTCGGCGAGCTGTTCGACGGCCACCACGATGTCGAGGTCCTGCGTGACGATGGGGTCGGCGTAGGCGTTGACGGCCACGCCGCCGATGACGCAGTAGCGGATGCCATGAGCAGCGAGCATGTCGATCACTCGCTCAAGAAAGTTCGAACGGTCTTCCACCACTGCCTTCCAGAACGCAACGCTCCCATCGCTCCATCCTACCAGCGCGTAGAAGTCGACGCGCACGGCGAAAAACTGGAGTTTGAATTTGCCGCCGGCGTCCCGGTCCCGTCCCCTGGGGAGGCGATCCACATCCGCGTCGCGACCGTCCAGGCACTTTCGCCCGAGCCAACGCCCGCGCAATGAGGCTACGCGCTGGTAGGATGGAGCGATGGGAGCGTTGGCGTTCTGGAAGGCAGTGGTGGAAGACCGTTCGAACTTTCTTGAGCGAG
>DATNET010000436.1:0-5345 GCA_035606745.1 Tepidiformaceae bacterium | reverse complement strand
CCGACTATGTCCTCACTTGAGCTGAACGCTGTGGCCATGTTTGGCAAGCCTACAACCTGGTGCGCCTCCCAGCATTACCGCCCCGGCCTGGCACGTGAGCCATGCCAGCATGGCCACCAAATAAGCCATGACATATCCGTGCAACGGCGAGGCACGCAAGCAAGCGTGAACTTGTGGCCGAAGAATTCATTGTTATTCCGCCAATGTTTAGGCGATGTAGATGCCCGACTGGCTAAGCGTTGCATCCGTGATGAAATTGCAATCACTTCGCTCTTGAAATTGCTTGACACTTACCTCACCAGACCCAACGATGCCCTTGCGACCTGCAATCGCAACGCCTAGTTGGAGCCGGTAGCGGCTCTAAACGGGGGACCCAGTTTTCGGGGCGAGTCCGCAAGGGTCGGCTTCCATTGTGAAGTTGGACGACGGCGGAACGGCTATCTCCGGCCGTAGCCCGACAGCTAACCTCGGCGGCGTAGGAAGTTCCTCTTTCACGAGGCAACTCCTGTCATGGCTATCCTGGAACGACCCCCGGTCCGAACGCGAGCGCCGCTGCCCGTTCCGAAAACCCCCGCACTCACCGCCTCGACGCACCTGCGCGAACGGCTCTGGAACATGCTTCCGCTGAGCCTGTCGCTCTTTCTTGTCTCGAGCATTTTCTGGGGCCCGTACTTCGCGCCCTGGGTGTTTGCGATCGGGATCTTCGCCTTCTTCGCCTATTGGACCGTGCGCTCGTATGCAGTCGTCGTCGCCTGCGCCATCGGTATGCGCCGGATAAAGCAATGGGAACGCACGAACTGGATGGCGAAGTACTGTGGGTGGCTGCCGTCGCATGCGGCCGCGGGCGAATGGAGCTGGCCCCGGCACATGGTCATCATCCCGAATTACAAAGAGGACGAGCACAGCCTTCAACGTACGCTCGATTCCCTCGCAGCCCAGGGGAACGCCGACCAGCTGGTCGTCATCATGGCGATGGAAGCGCGCGAGGACGGCGCCAACGCCAAGGCGGCCCGGCTCGTCCTGCGCTATCGGTCGCGCTTCGCAGACATGTTCGCCACCTTCCACCCGGCCGGCCTGCCGAACGAGACGCCGGGCAAGGGCTCGAATGAAGCCTGGGCCGCGCGGGAAGCACACATCCGTCTCATCGAACGGGGCGGAGACGACCTCGACCGCTTCACCATCACCTCCTGCGATGCCGACGCGGTTTTTCATGCCCGTCACTTCGAGGCCCTCAACTACCTCTTCCTCACAGCGGATGACCCCTACCGGACGTTCTGGCAGCCGACCATCTTCAATAGCAACAACATCTGGGACATCCCCGCGCCGCTCCGCATCCCCGACGGCCTTTCGGGCATCAACCGCCTCGCCAACCTCGTCATGTGGGGCAGCGTGAAGTTCCCGACATCGTGCTATTCCGTGAGCTGGAAGATGCTCACGGAAGTCGATTACTGGGACGAAGAGGTCATCCCGGAAGACTGGCACGTCTTCCTCAAGTGCTGCTTCACCCTCGGCGACCGCGTCCACGTCGAAGCGATGTTCCTGCCTCTCGGCAACGATTGCGTCCTCACCACGGGCTACTTCAAGACCCTGAAGGCGCACTACGCCCAGAGCGTCCGCCACGCCTGGGGCGCCAGCGACATCCCATACGCATTGCGCGCCGCCCGCAGTAGCGATTCACCGCTCGGACGCAAGCGCAAGTTCCTCCTCTCCGGAGCGGTTACCAAGGTGCACGCCATGTGGATGGCGCAGTGGTACCTGATTACGCTCGGCGTGTTCATCCCGGCCAAACTGACCGGCAGTTTCGGCGCACCCATGCCCCATTGGTGGACGCACCGGTATCCCGTCCCCGGGCCAGGCTGGCATCCGGAAAACGTCATCCACCTCCAGGGCTGGATGAGCCTCGGCAAGACCGGCATCATCGAACCCACGATGTGGCTGAACCTGCCCGGTTTGCTCATCGCCATCTGCATCGTCCCACTCGTGGTGATGATTGGCATCGAACTCAAGACGCGCCCGCCGCGGCCCGAGTACGTGTCTCGCAAGGCGTGGCTGTGGCAGTTCGTGATGTGGCCCCTAATGGCCCCGATCACGTTCTTCTTCGCCAGCCTTCCTGCGCTCAGCGCCCAGTGGAAGCTGGCCAGCGGCCGCGGCCTCATCTACCGCGTAGCCGAAAAGGGCAGCCGCAAGCTCGCGCCGGCACCGCTCGCCTTCGAACCCGCGGACGCCGCCGACCCTATTGGAGCCGTGGGCGGCCGCTGAGTAGCGAAAACTCAACTCCAGATAACCGAAGGCCCCTGAGGAAAGCTCAGGGCCCTTCGCGATCGTCCGGCCGCCGTGTATCGTTGCCCCACGACCACAGCCCCGGAGGAATGATGGCCACGATTCAATCCGCGACCGGACCAATCGACACCGCCAACATGGGCTTCACGCTCATGCACGAACACGTGCTCGTCCTCTGGCCGCCGATGTACCAGCAATACCCGGAACTGTTCGACCGGGCGGCGGAGATGGAGAAGGCAGTCGCCAAGCTTAAGGCTGCCCGAAGCGCTGGCGTGACCACGATGGTCGACCTCACCCCCATCGACCTCGGCCGTGACCCCCGATTCATCGCCGAGGCCTCCCGAAAGTCCGGCATGCAGATCATCGTGGCGACCGGCCTCTATTACCAGATCCCGTTCTATTTCCACCATCGCCAGGATTCGGAGATGACCGACCTGTTCGTCCGCGACATCACCGTTGGTATTGGACAGACAGGCGTACGCGCGAACGTCATCAAGTGTGCGACCGAGCCCGAAATGCATCCGATGAACGAGCGGGTGCTACGCGCCTCCGCGAAGGCCCATCGCGCGACCGGCGTACCGATCTGCACACACACCTACCCTGCGAACCGCACCGGCCTGGACCAGCAGCGCGTGTTCAAGGAGGAAGGCGTGGATCTCGGCCGCACGGTCATCGGACACTCGGATGACTCCAGCGACCTGTCCTACCTCGAACAGATCATCCAGAACGGCAGCTACTGCGGCATGGACCGCATCGGCCTCCAGGCTCCCCGCACGGATAATCAGCGCGCCGATATGGTCGCCGCGCTTGTTGAAAAAGGCTACGCCGAGCGCATTACCCTCTCACACGATGCCTCGTGCCACATCGATATGATCACGCCGGGCATCGTCGAAGCGGCAATGCCGCAGTGGAACTTCACCCATATCCCGGTGGATATCGTGCCGATGCTGCGGGAACGCGGCGTAAGCGATGCCAACATCACGCAGATGACCGTCAACAACCCGCGGCGGCTGTTCGAGCAAAACGCGCCGTACTGAGCGCAATCACTCCCGGGCGGCACCGACTACAGCGAGCGCCATCTCCCGGAGCAGACGCGTCGTCTCCTCGGCGCTCCGCGTACTGCCCGCAAGCGTATCGAACGTTTCGAAGTTCGAAAGCGTGAAAAGCAGGTCGACAGATTCATCCAACGTGCGGCCTGCCGCTGCGCTCGCGGGAGCGGCGATGCGCTGGACGATAGAACGCAAAAGCCCCTTCCGCCGCTCGTTTCGCGAATAGAGTGACTCCCCGAGCCCGGCATCCAGCACAGCCAGCGCCCGAAGCCTGCGGATGGCGAGACGGTCCGATGCCCAGAATAAGCAAAACGCATCCACAATCCCCGCGAGCGAATCGACCGGCTTCGTGCGGCTCAGCGCCTCTCCAACCCGCTCCGGCAGCCCGCCAGCCTCCGCGAGATAGTCAAACAGTGCTTCCAACAGCCCGGTCTTCGAACCGAACTGGTTGTAGACCGTCATCCGCGCAACGTCGGCCCGGCGAGCAATGGCGTCGACGCTGAACCGGCGTGCCGAATCTTCGCTCAGGAGCAGCGCGTGGGCAGCGGCGATCACCCGCTGACGCGTGTCGTCCGCATTCGATTGGCGCTGGCCGAGTTGGTAAGGACGAGGGCTCATCTGGTTGTTGACATCTTAGTAGCGGCCCCACTAGGCTGTGATGAATTAGACATGCTGTCTATCCAAATTCTACCACCCTCGGAGCATATATGTCCTGGGCCCGCTATCTGCACCGCATCCTCATAGCGCTCTTTCTGGCCGGCGCCGTCACCGAATTCTTCCTTGCCGGTGTCGGCGTCTTCGGCGCCGGCTCGTTCGATGCCCATCGCGGCATCGGCAACCTCCTTCTCGCCATCTCCCTCCTGGCACTTGCTTCCGCGGCCATCGCCCGAAAATTCGTCGTCCACACGGCAGTCCTTTTCGTGCTTATGGTCATCCAGTACACCCTCGTCAATGCCGGTGAGGACGCATCACCCTGGATCGCCGCACTCCATCCGCTGAATGGCCTCTTCATCGTCGCCGCCAGCGGCTCGCTTGCCCGCCGCGCGTTCGCTGACGTTTCCTGGCCACGCAGCCGTACGGCCCCGGCGGTAACGCCCGCGAGAGACGCTTCGTGAGCGCGGCCGCGGCTCGTCCAGCCCGAAGAACCGGCGAAACATTGTTCGGGGGCCGCGTTGGGCTCTTTGCGCCGCCCGCGAAGCCAATGTCGCCGAGCCTTCGCCGCCTCGCGCTGACCGCCCACGTCGCGGTCTCGGTTGGCTGGATCGGGCTCGAAGCAGCACTCCTCGGCCTCGCCGTGACGGGTCGCGTCACCCACGACCCGGAGACATTCAGGGCCGCCTACATCGCGATTGGCATCTTCGCCCGCTTTTTCTACGTGCCAGTCGCGCTTGCGGCGCTGCTCACGGGGATCCTGAGCTCCGTGGGGACCAGGTATGGGCTCTTGCAGTGGTGGTGGGTCGTACTCAAGTTCGTCATGACGGTCGCCCTGACAGCCGGTGGCGGCCTCTTCGTGATCGAGTCGATGCAACGCGCTTCCGACCGCGTCATCGGCGTACCAGCGAGTGAACTCGGACAGGCCACGGTCGGCGGGCTCGGGCCAACGCTGGTCGGAATGCTGACCGTTGGCATGGTCCTGCTCATCACGATGACGGTGCTCTCCGAATACAAGCCGTTCGGCAAGCTGCCGTTCGCCGGCCGCCGGCCGGCAAGAAAGGATGGTCGAGCATGACCAGCGCAGCGCCCTCACCGAACGCCTCAATCGGCCGAATACTCGAAGGCAAGGTCGCAATCATCACTGGCGCCAGCCGCGGAATCGGGGCCGCCGCCGTCCACGCGTTCACCGCGGCCGGAGCTTCGGTCGTGCTCGCCGCGCGCGACGGCAACGCGCTTGAAGCACTCGTGGCGAAGGTATCGGCCGATGGCGGTTCGGCGTTAGCCGTGCCGACAGACGTCGGCGACCCGAATGCTGTCCAGCTGTTGCTGTCCCGCTCGCTCGAACACTTCGGCCGGGTCGAC
>DATNET010000402.1:0-10823 GCA_035606745.1 Tepidiformaceae bacterium | reverse complement strand
AGATTTCCCATCGCACGAGCGTAGCAGAACAGGCAGCAGGGAGCAGTTGTCGCCGCCGCAGCAGGATGACGGGTGCAGGGGCGGCTATCTTGCTGGGCAGCGCCCGGCTGTTCCCCGTTCGCCGTTCCCTGTAGGGTACGCGGCGTCCGGGCAGCACACTTCTGAGGGTTCATCCAATGCAATACGGTATTTTCGACCACCTGGAGCGACGCGACGATGTCGGCCTCGCCCAGCAATACGAAGAACGCTTGCAGCTCGTCGAGTTCGCGGATGAGGTCGGGATTTACGGCTACCACGTGGCCGAACACCACCATTCGCCGCTCTGTCTCGCTCCCAACCAATCCGTCTACCTCGCGGCTGTCGCGCAGCGGACGAAGCGGCTGCGGCTTGGGTCGCTCGTCTACGTTCTGCCCCTCCACCAGCCGGTACGACTCATCGAAGAGGTTTGCATGGTCGACCAGCTGTCGGATGGCCGCATGCAGATCGGCGTCGGGCCCGGCGTCCTTGGCGGGATCGAGTTCAAGATGTGGGGCGGCGAGGGCGAGGAGAGCCGCGAGCGCTTCGAAGAGACGCTGGAGATCCTCCGCCGCGGGCTGCAGTCTGAGTTCCTCACGTACCACGGCAAGCACTTCGACTACGACGACCTGTGGATGGAGCTTCGCCCGAAGCAGACCCCGCACCCTCCGTTTTGGTATGCGGGCAACGCCGAATCCGCCGCGCGTCGAGGGATGAACTTCATCGGCGGAGGGCCGATAAGCGCCATCGCCCAATCGGTCGAACGGTACAAAACGCTATGGCATGGGGCAGCCGGCGACGAATGGACCAGCCGGCCTTTGGACCCGCTCTACGGAGGGACCCAGCACGTCTTCATCGCCGACAGCGATGAGGAGGCTCACGAACGCGTGGCGACAGCATGGAAGGCGTATCGGAGTCACTTCCCGAAGCCGCGTTCCACGGGAGGGGAACCTGTCAGCGCCCCGCCACGCGCCGGAGGCCCGGCCCCGGAAACACCCGCCGTCGTGTGCGGCTCGGCGGCGACCGTGCGGCGATACGTGCAAGCCTACGCCGAACGCAGCGGAGCAAACTACTTCGTGCCGGCGTTCCAATGGGGCGACCTCACGCACAAAGAGGCACTGCATTCTCTAACGCTCTTCGCCAACGAGATCATGACGTGAACAGGGACAGGGAACCGGGAACAGCACATGTTGTCACCATCCGGCCAACGATTAGCCGTCCGGGCGACTGGCAAAAGAGGTCAACGCCACACTGTTCCCTGTTCCCTGCTCCCTGTTTACGTCATGATGAGGACATGGCACGAATCCCGCTGGTGAACTACGACGACGCCTCGCCCGGCGTCCGCTCGCTGCTGGAGCAAATGGGCGGCGGGCAGGCGCTCAACGTGGCCCGGCTGTTCGCCAACCATGAGGGCTTTCTCGCCGGCTTCGTCGCGATGGTGCGCGGCCTCTATGGCGGAGAACTGCCAGCACGCTTGCGCGAACTTGCCTATCTGCGAGCGTCGCAGCTCAACGACTGCCACTACTGAGTACCAACCCATTTGGCGCTCGGTTCGAGCGTCGGACTGTCCGATGAGGAGCTCTCCTGGCTCAACACCTGGCCCGAAGCGCCGGTGTTCGACGCCACCGACCGGCTCGTGCTGCGATACGCCGATTCCATCACCCGCAACGTCACCTGCAGCGACGAACTGTTCGCCGAGCTGACCGCCCGATTCACGCAGACCGCGCTGTTCGAGCTGGCGATGACAACAGGGCTGGCCGCGCTCGTAAACCGCATCCACGCCACATTCTTGACGGATGTGGACGACCGCACGGCGGCGCGCGTCGAAGGCATGGACGTGCCGGCAGACATCCGGCCGAAGCCGCGACGGTAGCGCGGGCTTACGCCATTGGTCCCTGCGGGCAGAACAACCGGTGAATATGGATCCGAACCGCGCACGTAGGCCGTTCCACCAGCACAAAGGCTATGGTAGATCTCCACGCCATTAAGGAGAGCGAACCGTGCGCACCACAATCGAAATAGACGACGACCTTTTGCGGGACGCGCAGGCCGCGAGCGGTCTAGGGACCAAACGGGCAGTAGTCGAGGAGGGACTCCGCCTCGTCGTGCGCAAGCGAGCGATGGACGAATTGCGGGGACTTCGGGGCAAGATCGAATTCTGGGACGGATACGATCCGGAGGAAGGCGACGAGCCACGCGACTTCGAGTGAACGTCGCCAACAGAACGTCACAGTCCAAGGGCCGCCCCGCCGCTTGCGCGGCCACGCTCCCACCCGGTACGATTGTTGACAGAGTTACTCGACTTTAGCGAAAAGGGGCGTCTATCGCCCGGCAGGATATTCATGCGCGTCTCAACTCGGAGCGATTACGGCCTTCGGGCCCTGATTGAGCTCGCCGGCCATTACGGCGGGGGGCCGCTGCAATCCTCCGAAATAGCCCTCCGCCGTCACATCCCCGAACAGTACCTGGACCAGCTGCTCACATCCCTGCGCAAGGCCGGCTTCATCCGCTCCCTGCGCGGCCCGGCAGGGGGCCATGAACTCGTCCGCAACCCGTCGGACATCACGGTCCGCGAAGTCATCGAAGCACTGGAAGGCAGCCTTGCCCCGGTCGCCTGGCTCGATGAGCCAGCTGACCTCACCGACCACCCACACCAGTGCGGACAGCGCGAGATCTGGGAACGGATCCGCAACGCCACCGGCGATATCCTCGCCGCTTATTCGATTGAAGACCTCCTGGAGCGCGAGCCCCAGGCGACGACCGGGAGATACTCCATTTGACCCAGATAAGCGAACGGCCGAAGGTCGCGGATTCCGTGCTGGACCTCATCGGCGCCACAGCGCTCGTCCGGCTCCACCGGATCATCCCCCAGGGCGCTGCTGAAGTGCTCGGGAAAATGGAAAGCATGAACCCCGGCGGCAGCGTCAAAGACCGCATCGCCTTTTCCATGATCGATGCCGCGGAACGGGCCGGAGCCCTCAAGCCCGGCGACACGATTGTCGAACCCACATCGGGCAACACAGGTATCGGGCTCGCGCTCGTCGCAGCAGTGAAAGGCTACCGGCTCGTCCTGACGATGCCCGAAGACATGTCGCTCGAACGGCGGCGGCTGCTCGAACGCTACGGTGCGGAACTCATCCTGACGCCAGCGATCGAGGGCATGACAGGGGCCGTGTTCGCTGCGAACGAACTCGTGGAAAAGCACCCCGGCTATTTCATGCCCCAGCAGTTCGAAAACGAAGCCAACCCGGATATGCACTACCAAACCACAGGCCGCGAGATCCTTGATGCGACGGGTGGCAACGTCGATGCGTTCGTTGCGGGCGTGGGCACCGGCGGCACGATCACCGGTGTCGGCCACCTTTTGCGCGAAGCACTCGGCGATCGAGTTCAGGTCATTGCCGTCGAACCAGCACGCTCGCCCGTACTGAGCGGCGGGCGGCCGGGCATGCATGGCATCCAGGGCATCGGCGCGAGCTTCGTGCCCGGGGTGCTGGACCGTGCCGTCTACAATGAAGTGATGCGCATCGAAGACCGCGACGCCATCGCGATGACGCGGCGCCTGGCTCGGGAAGAGGGCATCCTTGCCGGCATTTCCGCCGGTGCGAACGTCTTCGCGGCCCGAAAAGTCGCCGAGAAGCTCGGCGCCGGGAAGACCGTCGTCACTATCATTTGCGATACCGGGGAGCGCTACCTCAGTGTCAACATGTAACGGCGAACATCCGGCCGCTCGTCGCGCCGCTCGCAAGCGCTGACATCCGAATCCACCAACACGTCAAACAACGGTCCAACCGGGAGGTCTCCAACATGTCCGTCAACGTCTATATTCCCACTCCGTTTCGCCATCTCGTTGGCAATCGGGCGAGCGTCAAAGCGCAGGGTGGCACCGTGCGCGAAGTGCTCGGCGACCTCGACACGCAGTTTCCCGGTTTCCGAGCCCAGGTCGTCGATGCTTCCGGGGGCGTCGCCCAGCACATCAACATTTATGTGAATCAGGTGGAGATCGAAAACCTGCAGGGAGAATCCACGCTGCTCAAGAGCGGCGACGAACTCGCCGTCATCCCGGCCCTCGCCGGTGGCGCCGATACAGGCACACCCACGCAGCTCACGCCGGAGATGGTCGAGCGCTACAGCCGCCACCTGATCATGCCGCAGGTCGGCAGCGCCGGGCAGCGCCGGATCATCGAATCGAGCGTGCTCATTATCGGCGCGGGCGGCCTCGGCTCCCCCGTCGCGCTCTACCTCGCCCTCGCCGGTGTCGGCAAAATTGGCATCGTCGACTTCGATGTCGTGGACCGTTCGAACCTTCAACGGCAAATCCTCCACCAGACCGACGACATCGGGAAGCCGAAAGTTGTCTCGGCGAAAGAGACGCTGTTGGCCTACAACCCGAACGTCAACGTCGTGACCCACGAAACCCCGATTACGAGCGACAACGCGTTCGAAATCATCGAGCAGTACGACATGGTGGTGAACGGCGCCGATAACTTCGCCACCCGCTACCTCGTGAACGATGCCTGCTACCTGAAGAACAAGCCGCTCGTCGACGGCTCGATCCTGATGTTCGATGGACAGGCGACTACCTACCTGCCCGGCAAGGGCTGCTATCGCTGCCTCTACCCGGCGCCGCCGCCTCCCGGCATGGTCCCGAGCTGCTCCGAGGCGGGCGTGCTTGGCGCGATGTGCGCCACCATCGGCAGCATCCAGGCGACCGAGTGCCTCAAGCTCATGCTCGATGTGGGCGAGCCGCTGGTGAACCGCCTGCTCCTCTACGACGCCCTCTCGCTCGAATTTCGCATCGTCAAGGTGCGCCGCGACCCCGATTGCCCGCTCTGCGGCGACCACCCAACCATCCACGAACTGATCGACTACGACCAGTTCTGCGGAGCCCCCGCCGCCCACCAGGTCGTGGCGTAAGCGGCTCGCCCCAACGTCAACCGTCATGGATGCGGCCTGACCCTGGTCCGGCCTCATCCATGCTCAACACCGCCACATTGAAAAAGGACTCAAGCCCATGACCTCTGCCACCATCCCCACGATCAACGTCCGCGTCACGGCGGTGCTCCAACGGCTCACCGCGGGCCAAAAGACCGTCGAAGCGAGCGGCGAAACGGTGGGCGCGCTGATCGAGGACCTCGAGGGCCGCTTCCCCGGCTTTCGCCAACAGCTCTACAACGACAACGGTGAACTCCACCGCTTCGTGAACATCTATCTGAATGATGAAGACATCCGCTACATGGGCGGCATCAATACGCCGCTCAAGCAGGGCGATGTGCTGGACATCCTGCCGGCGCTCGCGGGTGGTTCCTAATTTCTCCAGACGCAGGCACACCGGCCACGTCGCCGGACCTCGCGTCCGCCGGGGGCTATGAATGACGCTCTACTCATCGATCCTGGACACGATCGGCAACACGCCACTCGTCGAGTTGAAATCGTTCGCCCCGCGCCCCGGCGTGCACATTTATGCCAAGCTTGAGGGCCAGAACCCGACCGGCTCCGTCAAGGACCGCATCGCAAAGTACATGATCGAATCGGGCGAGCGGCTCGGCCAGCTAAAGCCCGGCGACACCATTCTCGAGCCAACCTCGGGAAACACCGGCATCGGGCTGGCCATGATCGGCAAGGTCAAGGGCTACCGCGTCGTCTGCGTGATGCCCGAGAACGTCAGCGAAGAGCGGACCCAGCTGCTGCACGCGTTCGGCGCCGAAATCATCTACACGCCCGGCGACCTCGGTTCGAACGGCGCCATCGCCCACGCGAAAGAGATCGTCGAGCAGAACCCGGGCAAATACTACTTCCCCTACCAGTACGGAAACGAAGCCAACCCCCGCGCCCATTACGAAACCACCGGCCCGGAAATCCTGCGCGACCTGCCACAGGTCACCGTCTTCCTCGCGGGCCTCGGCACTGGCGGCACGCTTACGGGAACCGGACGTTACCTGAAGGACCAGGTGCCCTCGATCAAGATCATCGCCGCCGCGCCCCACCCCGGAGACGCTGTCCAGGGCCTCCGCGCCATGGAAGACGGTTTCATCCCGCCGATCTTCGACGAGACCGTGCTCGATGGAAAGATCGTCGTCGACAGCGCCTCCAGCTTCGCGATGTCGAAAGAGCTCACGCAAAAAGAAGGGCTCTTCGTCGGCGTTAGCTGCGGTTCGGTCGTGAAGGCAGCACTGAAGGTGGCCGAAAGGCTCGAGGGCGAACAGCATCTCGTCTGCCTGCTCGCCGACGGCGGTTGGAAGTACCTCTCCTCCAACCTCTGGACGACGGCATGGGAAGACCAGCCCGAGGACGTCGAAAGCAAAATCTGGTGGTAGCAAAAGGCGCCAGCGTCTATCGACGCTGGCGCCAGACAGCACCGGCCCGGCTCCCAGCGTCCGCGATCCGCGGTGGGATGTCGGGCACTGGGCTTGCCCTACCCAGCTGAGACCCCGCCAAGGTACGCGGCCGCCGGCCCGCTTTCGATGACGTCGGCCGCCGCCGGCGTAGCTGCTCCCGCCTGCGGGGCGTTGAGCACCCTCACGCCGTCGTCGACGGCAACGGTACAGAACGGACAGGCCAGCCAGCTGGGACGAATCGGCTGGGCGCACGAACGGCAACGGACCTTCAGGCTCGCCCGGCAACGCGGGCAGACGACGAAGTCCTCACGGACGCGCGCCTGACATTCCGGGCAGAGGTTGTCTTCCTCCAGCTCTTGCAGCATGAGGCGCTCAGAGAGGGACCGCGCGTAGCGATCGGAAACGGTATCTGCTGGCCGGAAGGCGAGATACAGCCAGTAACCGGGCAGGAAGAACACCGCGACGAGGAGCAGGCTTGCCGCGCGTGCGGCCGGGTTGTTCGTGCGGCGGGAGACATCGCACCACGTATGCACGACCAGGCAAAGCCACGTGAGTGCAATCAACGAACCCACGACCAGCGCGACGACGGTGACGGTGGCTTCCCAACTCCCACCCGGCCATGAAAGTGGCCAGGTCGAGGCCGTTGTCGTTGTCGTTGACGAACCCATTGCGCGACTCCAAGAAAAATGGTGCTGCGAGCATGCGCCGCTGCTCATTGCATCCGCCTTCCGCACCGGTGTGGTGTGTGACAGAACTGTAAAACCGTTGGCAGACCAGTGTTAACGGCCGGTCTGCACCGCATGATTGCAACGGAATTGGCATGCACCGCTCGCCGCCATCCATTCCTGCGAATGCGAGTGCGCGATAGCCTGCGAAAGTCCCGATTGTCCTTCGTCTATTCGGCGCGGCGACCCGGGCACACGCTGCAAGCGGGGTGGTATGTGAACCCGGTGCTTCGTCATCGATTGCTGCAGGGCAGCCTGCGGCGGAATCCGCCGGCGACGCATGGCCTGTTGATTGTCGCCATTTCGCTCGCGCTTGGCGCGACGCTTCTGCTGTGCGCAGGGGTGGGCATCGTCTTCGCCGCGTTCATCTCCTATTCGTCTGGCTATACACCACTGCAGGAAGTCGTCTCGCAACGCTCAGGCGGACTGACCGAAATTTACGACCGTGGCGGGCCCGACAAAGGCGTGTTCCTTGGAACGTTGACCAACCCGGATGGGCCCCTGCTCAATCCTGTGCCCCTCGATCAGATCTCTCCGAACCTCATAGACGCCACGATCAGCACTGAGGACAACTCGTTCTGGTCGAACCCTGGCATCGATTTTAAAGGGCTCTTGCGCGCAGCCTGGGACAGCTACCTCGGTGGTGGCCTCGGTAGTGCAGGCGGTGGCTCGACGATTACGCAGCAGCTCGTAAAGAATGTTTATCTCACCGATCAGTGCACCGTGGTGGATGGCGCACAGTCCTGTATCGCGCCACACACGCTGACAAGGAAGCTGAAAGAACTCACGTACGCACTCAAAGTCACGCAGCAGTACAGCAAGCAACAGATCCTCTCCTGGTACCTGAATCAGATCTCCTATGGCAGTCGCTATGTCGGCATCCAGGCCGCGGCGCAGGGCTACTTCCGGGTCGACGCCAGCGCCCTGGACCTTGCGCAAGCGTCGTTGCTGGCCGGTGTGCCGCAGTCCCCCACGCTGTACCACCCTCGCCTCAATTGTGTGAAGGATGCGAAGGGCGTTTGCGTGGCCGATGCCCAGGGGCGGACGACCGTCACCGGTGCCGCCAAAGCGCGACAGCAAGAAGTCCTCAGCCTCATGGTGCAGCACGGCTGGATAACCGCCGCCCAGGAAGCCCAGGCGAACGCGGAAGTGCTGAAGGTCTACCCGGCGCCGTCGGCGCCAGGCTCTTCGGCCTGGATCGATGACCAGATCGAGCCACGCCTCGTGCGCATGTGCGAAGCCGGCATCCTCCCGCAACTGCCTGGTACATCGAACTGCACCGAGAGCGTCCATACAGCCGGCTACCGCGTGACGACGACGCTGAACTTTGCCGAAACGCAAAAGGCAACGGCGCTGATGAACCAGGAGATCTCCAGTGGCCTCTCCGCTGGCTGCGATTGCCACAACGCCGCCGTCACGAGCATCGACCCGGCTACCGGCCAGGTGATGGTCTACGCGCCGAACATCGACCCGACGAACGTCTCCGACCCGCAGGTCGCGGGAGATATCGACCAGCTCGTCGAAATCAATCAGCCGGGCTCCTCGTTCAAGCCCGCGGTCTACCTCGCCTATTTCCAGTTACTCCAAAAGACGCCGATGAGCAGCATCTGGGACACGAGCCCGCTGAAGATCGACGATCCCGACGCGACTCCCGCGAACCAGCCCGTGATCATCAATTCCAGCCCCGGGGGCGGAGGCCAGGGCCTCATTACCGCGCGCTCCGCACTCGGCGGCTCGCAAAATGTGCCAGCGTTCCGCGCCGCTGAAGAGGTGGGCATCGATAACGTCATCAAGGAAGCTAAGGCACTCGGCATAACCACACTGGACCAGGGCTTCGACCCCACCTTCTATCAGCAGGGCTCGATCTCGTACGGGCCATCAATCGCCACCGGCGGAGCCAACGTCCGGGCGATCGACATGGCCTATATGAACGCCACCATCGCGAATATGGGCGTGATGATCGGCGTGCCAACGCTTGCGAAAACCCTGGACCCGAAGGACGCGCTCTCGCTCAAGGGCGCGACCGGTGATGCCTACGACAAGGCCGTCGCCCAGCGTCTCGAATTCGTGCGCGGCAACCTGCGGCTCCCTGGCACCCGGCAGCTGGACCCGGTGGTCGTGCTCAACGTCCAGACCAATTCCGGCCAGACCATCTACCAGGAAGGCCCGGACCTCCAAAAGCAGACCGTTGTCGACCCTGCCAGCACATGGATGCTGCAATCGATCATGACCGACTGCACGGCACGCTGGATTATCTGGACCTGCGGCTCCAGCAACAACGACAACGACCTCGACGCCTTTATGGCCGATGGCACCAAGATCCCAGAGGGCGAAAAGACCGGCACGCAGCAGGGCTTCTCCAGCTCCGATGACACCCTGGCGACGTGGATGAACGGCTTCAACCGCTACGCTGCGACCGCGGTCTGGGTAGGCAACTCCAACAAAACGCTCGTGCACGACGGTGCGCGCTGGAACTTCGCCTCCGCCGACACGACCATCCGGCTCTTCAAAAACTGGATGAGCGAATACCTCGGCGACCTCCAGAAGGCCGGGGTGTTCAGCGGCGAACCAGCAAACTTCGACAGTCTAAAGCCTGCCAACGTCGCGCTCAGGACGTTCCAATCGGCCACCACCGAGCGCGGCCATTACGGCGGCTGTTATCAGCAGGTCACGACCTGGGTGAACACGGACCTCACCTACAAGGGCGATTGCCAGGGCACGCCGTACATGCCGTTGCCGGCCGACCAGCAAGAGGCGGCCATCCAGGACGCATGGGCGCATGGAATCCTGATCAAAGGGCATCCAGCACCGGCGCCACCACCCCCACCGCCTGCCCCAAGCCCATCGCCAACGGCCTCCGTCAGCCCATCGCCAAGCGCTTCGTCGTCACCGACGGTGTTCATACCAACTCCTTCCGCGACAGCGCCCGGCGGCCAGCCAGGCCAGCCGTCGCCGCAGCCCGTGACTACGCCGGTGCCGCCACCTACGGTCGCGACGGTGCCGCCGTCCGGTTCGGGCACGAGCCCTGGTTCCGGCTCGGACCAGCCACAGGGCGCCGGCGGCCGGACAAAGCCTGGCCACGGAAGGTAATTCCGCTCGCGCCTACCCGCTGAAGTGCCTGAACAACGGCGTCGCCGGTTCTCCGCGGCCGTTCAACGGTGCGGTGCAATTCGTTTGGCATAGGGTTCGGATACAGCCGCCCGCGAACGCCATCGCGTCAAGCATTCTATGTGGCGCCGCGCGTCACAACATGCGATTCACGAATCCAGTGCACGACCAACCCCGCTGCCGGTGGAACTCCGCAACCGCTGAATGGAGGGACAGCCCTCAGGCTGTGTACGTTATGCGGCGAGTCGTGTGGCGGCGGTGCAGCAGTCGAGCTGCCGCGCGAACCGAACGTTTGATCATCGTCATGCCAAACATTGTCTCCGCGACTCAGTCAACTCAGGATTGTCGAGAGAACGGTCGCTGTTACAGAGACATGCCGTTGATCGAGGGAAGCGTCGAACTCAGCCGCCGTGGCCGGGCTTGTCGTGGTGCTTCGGAAAGTGGTCGGAGGGCTTCGGCGGAGCGGGAGGGGAAGGCACGGCCGTCGGGACCAACGTCGGCGTTGCCGTCGGGATCGCGGTCGGCACGGCTGTCGGCACGGCCGTGTTCGTCGCCGTAGGACTGGCAGGGACGCCGGCCGGCGCCGTGCCCGAATCGAGCCCCGAGGCGTGAGAATTCGACCCGGCGTTCGCCCACA
>DATNET010000377.1:0-15718 GCA_035606745.1 Tepidiformaceae bacterium | reverse complement strand
CCCATGCGGGGCGGCGACGGCACTGCGGTTACCGCCGCGGTTCTGGGAGTGGCCGTTCGCCACCTGATCGAGTACGGCGGTGCCGAGCGCATTCACCACCGATTCGATCTGCGGCAGTTCGATGCACTGACCCTTGCCAGTCCGATTGAGATAACGCAGTGCCGCAAGTATCGCCGTGACGGTGTGGCCGGGGTTGATCACGTAGTCCGGGTAGTTCGTCCCCACGCCTATCGGGGGCCGGTTTGGGAAGCCAGACATGTAGCTGATGCCCGTCACCGGAGTTAGCACGGCACCAAAGCCAAGGAAGTCGCGGTGCGGCCCGTCCATGCCCTGCATCGGCGCATACGCGGCGATAATCCGTGGATTGACCTTCGCGATCTGCTCGTAGCGCAGGTTCCACTTCTCGATCACGCGAGGGGTGAAGTTCGTGAGGAAGACGTCGCACTTCTCGAGCAGGCGATAGGCGATCTCCTGGCCCTTCTCTGTGTTGAGATTGAGCTGCATAGAGAGCTTGCCTGCGTTGAAATTGTTGAAGTAGCCCGAGGAGTTGTAGCCCGTGTGGGGCGAACCATCGGGGTTCAAACGCACTGGCTGTGCTAGACGCAGCGAATCCAGCTTCGTTTCTGATTCGATTCGGACGACTTCCGCGCCAAACGTGCAGAGCATTTGACCAGCGATCGGCCCCGCGCCAAACCATGAAAAGTCGCCGACCCGCAGGCCTTCCAGTGGTAGCTTTGTCATTATCGGGTCCTTTCTCGCGGCAACGCGACCATCGAATGCATCACTGCAGGCTGGCGAGCACCGCTTCGGTGTGTTCGCCGAGCCTCGGTGGGCGGCCGATCGCGACGGGGGATTCGGAAAGCCGATAGGGCGCGCCGGGGAACTCCACCGTGCCGCCGAGATAATCGAACGGGACCTGGCGGTACCAGTCGCGCGCGCGCAACTGGGCATTGTTGGCAAGGTCTGACGGTGTCGAAACGATGCCATTGAGCAGATGGCGGCGCTGGCCCTCCTCGTAGGCCTCGGTGGCCGTCATGGAGGCGAAGAATGCAGCCAGCACTGAATCGATGTGGGCGAGCGCCGGCAGCGCGGGCATGAGCGCCGCGGGATTGGTGAGCAGCTGCGAGATTGAGCCGAGATTCAGGTTGTTGCAGAGGGATTTGTAGGGCTCGTCATCGAGGTCCTCGATCATGTCTCGCTCACGCATCCAGTCCACCAGCACCGAGAAATCGGCCCCGGCAGGAGCAACCACGAAGCACATGACGTAGCCGTCCTTGCAGGCGTAGTTGCCGAGCGCGGGCAGCTTGACCGGCAGCGACCCTTTCTCGCCCGTGCGGACGCGGTTCCGGTGTTGGAGGTCCCACGTTTGCATCGCCGTCTCTTGTGAAAGCTGGACGGCTTCCTGGGCAGACACATCGACGAGCTGGCCTTCGCCCGTCGCGTCCGCATGCAAGACCGCGAGCAGGACGCCCTGGGCGGCCTGGATACTCGCAGAAAGGTCTGCCTGATGGCCATAGATCATGTTTGGGGGGTCCGCCGGTTCGCCTGCAAGGGTCATGAGGCCGCCCATCGCCTGGCCAATGATGTCGCTGTAGGCGTAGTCCGCGTGGGGACCTGTCTGGCCGAAGCCGGTGATCGAGCAGTACACGAGGGATGGCTTTTCCGTGTGCAGATCGTCAAAGCCAAGGCCGCGGTCGGCCATGTAGCCCACGGGGTTGTCCTCGATGACGACATCCGCGTTCAACGCCAGTTTGCGCGCCGCCTCCCGGCCGGCCTGTGCATCGAGGTCGAGCACGACCGACTGCTTGGACGTGTTCTGTATCCAGAACGCGAGGCTGCTGTCGACACCCTCGCCGGTGGCAGCGTAGTACGGCGGGGAATGGCGCTGACGCCCGCCGCCCGGTGGCTCGACCTTGATCACGTCGGCGCCGAGGTCGGCGAGAAGACGGCCACAGTACGAGCCGGCTTCATCCGTAAATTCGACCACACGGAGGCCTTCGAGAGAACGCTCTGGCATCGGCTAGGACCCGGGGACGGCGTGGACGGCCGCCGGCAGCGTCTTGGCGATGATTTGGGCCGCGCCGGAGACCATGTCCGCCAGCACATCAGCCGCTGGCCGGATGTTGTGCAGCAAGCCAGACGCCTGTCCAGCGGCGTTCATGAGGAGGTCTTCGCGGCCCGCCTGCCGGCAGGAATAGACAAGGTCCGCGATGAGCATGCCCTGCAGGCCCATTGGCAACGCCTGAATGCCGGAGGCCTCGTACGCCTCGATCAGTGGGTTCGTGACGTTTCGCATGGTCTTGCCGCTGTAGAGGCGCGTGATGCGCGTGTCTTCGTCGCCGGCGGCGAGGACACGCTGCTTCTGCAGGTCCGGCTGGTTCGCCTCTTCCGCCACGAGGAACGCGGTGCCGCACCAGACGCCGATGGCGCCCATCGCCAGGGCGGCGGCGAGGCCGCGGCCATCGGCAATGCCCCCAGCCGCGATAACGGGCTTGGGCGCGACCGCGTCGAGCACCTGTGGAACGAGCGCGAAGGTGGCGATCCGGCCGGTGTGGCCGCCCGCTTCCGTACCCTGGGCAACCACGACATCGGCGCCGGCATCGGCGACGCGTTTGGCGTTCTTCACATTACCGATGAGCGACAGCACCTTCGTCCCGTTAGCGTGCAGCCGTTCGATCCATGGGGCGGGATTGCCGAGGCCGGAGGCGAAGACCGGGATCTTCTCTTCGATCACGACTTCCATCTGGCCATCCGACATCCCACCCGCGGGACGGGCCGGACGTTCTGCGGTGGCCGTGGAAGATGGGCGTGGTGCAGGCGCCTCCTTCCATTCAACGCCGAGGTCTTCAGCGAGCTTGCGGATGCCATCGCGCGTCGCCTGTGGGATGAGGTCGCGCGGGTCGCGCGGCATTTCGCCGCTGGCAGCGCCGCCCATGTAGTTCGAAGGCAGGAGCAGGTCGACGCCGAACGGCTTGTCCGTCATCGAACGCAGCTGATTGATCTCTGCACGGAGGCGTTCGGGGCTAAAGCCAGCGCCGCCGATAACGCCGAGGCCGCCAGCATTGGAAACGGCCGCCGCCAGCGGTGCAGTCGCGACGGGGCCGGTGAGGCCGCCGGCAACGGGGCCCATGCCGGCGGAGATGACGGGGTACTCGATGCCGAGCAGGTCGCAGAGCGCGGTCCGCAAGACGGGTCTGGGCATAGGAGAGACTCCAAAACTTTGTGTCGGGCGAAGTATACGCGAGCCAGCCGCGGTGTGGCTGTGGTGGGGTTAGGTCAGCGAGTCGGTGCCGGGGTCTATGGCCCTGAGCAGCGATCTGCGGAGGTCCTCCGGCGCAAACGAGGCAGCGATGCCGTTGCGTGTGAACGCGAGCAGCTCGGCCGGGCTTAAGCCCAGGCTCGCAGCGGCGGCGTATTCCGCCGCGATGGTCGTGGTGAGCTGGACCGGGTTGTCGGTGCCGAGCGCAACGGGAATGCCGTGCTCGACGAACGCCCTGACCGGGTGGGCTTCGAGCGATGGGACGGCGCCGAGGAGGACGTTGCAGGAAAGGCAACACTCGATGGTGACGCCTCGTTCGCGGACAAGGTCGAGGAGCGCGGGGGAATCCGCTGCGTGCACGGCGTGGCCGAGGCGAGTGAGGCCCGGCGTCCGCAGCGCTGCTTCGATGTTCGCGCTCGAAAACTCGCCCGCGTGGGCCGTCACGCCAAGCCCGGCGTCACTGGCGCGGGCGGCTATGCGGTAGGCAGCGGACCAATCAGCCTCCGTGTCGTAGGGACGGTAGAGGAGGTCGATGCCTGCGATGCCTTCTCTCGCGCCGGCGAGCGTGGCCGCCACCACTGGTTCGAGCACTGCGGGTTCGAGCCAGAGCACGAGCGTTACAACCGCAAGAGCGTGAAGTTGGGGATAGCGGGTCTGTGTGCGGCGTTCCGCTTCGTGGAACAATTCCACGAATGCGGGGCGAAGGACGGTATCGTTGCCACAACGCACTTCGACGAGGACCGCTCCATCGGCGGCCGCCTCGGTGAGCAAGTCCTCGATCCTCGCGATGAAGGTCTCGGGGTCGGCATCCAGCGTTATCGGCGCGGGGAAGACGCTTGAGAGTTCGGCCAGACGGGCCATTCCGGGCGGCGTCTGTGCTGCCAGGCGGTTCGCCCACAGACGCCAGTCGTATGGCGGATATCCGCCACGGCGGGCCATCACACGGTCGAGCCGGGGCGACTGCTCCTGGTGGATGTGCAGGTCCACCTTTGGAAGGCGAGGTAAGTCGAACCCGCTACGCGAGACTGAGGATGATGTCCCTGGCTGCGATATCACGTCCAGGCGAATTGTAGCGGCCTACACCGCCGCCGAGCGTCGGTCATCGCCCGCGTCGCACGACGGGAGGACGACGAACCTTGCCATCGCCTTCCGGAGAGTTTCTGGGCTGGCGTCCGTGGCGACTATGCTCGACGGCTCGATCGCCCCGCTTTCGAGGATAGCGCGCGCCACCGCTTCGGCGTCCAGCCGGTAGGCTCCGCGACGGACCTGCTCGCGCAGCTCGTTCACGCGGAGGGCGCGAGCGTCGGGAGAGTAGCGGGTCGCTAGCGGAAAGGATGCGATTTTCGGGTTGGTCGTCGTGGTCATGGCGGCACCTCGTTTCGTCTTCTCATAGTGGTGTACGGCAGGTTGCAGCAGTGTCTAAAGGGGGTTGCAGAAAGATCAGGGTATTTTTGCCATACGAATCTGCCGATAGCGGGACGGCGCGAATCTGAGTGCAAACACAGCCGGGCATGAGGGCGAGGGAGGCCGGCGGCGACGTGTGGTGATTTCCTTAGGGGTTCGGGCCGCACCCGGACCCTGTCCCCATGGTCAGGAGGCCCCCGGCGGGAACTCGATGTTCAGCTTTCGTATGAGCTCGTCGCGATTCAGGCGCTGCCAGGCCGTTCGAGCCCTCTCCACGTGTTGGCGGACGTCGCTACCAGTAGACGCGCGAGATGCGCGCGCCAGGCGCAGGTGTGCGAACCCTATCCAGTAGTGGTCGGGGATGCGGGAAAAGAAGCGAAGTGCCTGCCTCAACTTCTCCTTGGCCGCGTGTTCGGCTCCTTCTCGCTGGTCTATGGTGCCCAGCTGCAGCAAACAACGCCCTGCGGACTGGAAGTCGCCAGCGCCGTCGAACAGGCAAAGCGCTTCATTGAGTCGCTTCCTGGCTTCCACCAGCTCACCCAGTTCCACGAGCGTGTCACCCAATCCCTTCAACGTGTTGCCCAATCCGTGCGTACCCATCGCAGCCCGCTGCCTCACGGTCAACGACTCCTCGAACAGTTCCCTGGCCTCGCCGAGCTTCCCCGCCAGAAAGGCGTTGTCGGCGATGTACGTTAGGCAGTGCGCCACTCCGGCGTGATGCCCGAGACGCCGGAACAGATCCATTCCAAGTCGGTGGAATCTGTCGCATTCGTGCCGATCACCTCGGCGATGGGCCATCAAGCCCAGGTGCTGATAGACGATTGCCTCCGACAAACGGTCACCAAGGCGTGTAGCAATTTCGAGAGCGATGTCGCACCGTTGGCGGGCACCCACGAGGTCGCTCCGCTGGGCGTCGATGCTGGCCAGATTGAGCAGGACAGCCATTTCTGCGCGTTCATCCCTCAACTGCCGGAATGCCTCTTTCGCGGAACCGTAGTGGATGACAGCGGTGGCAGGGTCTCGCAGCTGTGCGGCGATCCTTCCGAGCGCGAGTTCGCACCGCGCGCCAAGGTGGGGGTCCGTTTCCTGAACCAGGCTTTCAGCTTCCGCGAATAGACGCCGCGCCCGCCCAAGTCGCCCCCGCTGCTGCGCAACCTGGGCATGAACGTAAAGTCCCTTCGCGCGGAGTAACTTTCTGTGCCCCGCTCGCCCCGCATTCACTGCCTGCACTGCGTGAGCTTCGGCCTGTTCCAAATCAGACTCTTCGAGGTCCAGTTCCGCAAGGAGACACGCTGCCTCTGACAGGTGACGCACGTGTCGAAAGCGGACGGAAAGCTCGAGCGCGAGCCTGGCGTGGCTCCGCGCGTCGGCGCGGCGCCCTTGGCGCTGCGCTTCGTTCGAGATCGACAGCAGCGCCCGTTCCTCGCCCCGGCGGTTCCGGCTAGCCCGGGCCCGGCCCAGCGCTCGCTCCATGAATTCCGAGCGTGACAACCGATTTTCTGACTGAAGGCGCCGGATGGATTCGCTCTCGGCCAAACAACGCGCCTCATCCAGTACGAAACCCGCCTGGCCAAAGCCGCGTAGTGCATCGTCCAGGGTCTCAAGAGCGTGCTCGTAATCGCCAATCGCGCGAAGGGCCGTGGCGAGCGACATCAACGACGAGGCCGTCTTCGCCGGATCGCCGAGCTGCCGATGGCAGCTGGCGGAAGCGAGGAAGTGAGCCTTAGCTCGGCTGAACTCGGATCGAGCTAACGCCCGGCCACCCGCGATGGTGCGTGCCTCGGCTTCAGCGAGCCGATCGCCCCCACTGCGCGCAAGTGCAATCGCAGCTTTCAGGCGTGTGTCAGCATCGTCCTCACTCAGTTCCGGCAACGTGACGCTCCCCGACGCGGTCCGGACGGTGCTCGCGGCTCACGGCACCGCCAGAGAACGTGCGCGCCGATCCGCTCCGCATTCTATACGTTGGATTTCGACTCTGGAATGACAACCCAACAGACTCCGGCGTAATGGCCCGATGAGCGGCGGCCTTTGGGTCGTCTACTCCCGCGGCAAACCGAGCCCACGGGTGGCGATCACCGAGCGCTGGACTTCGCTCGTGCCGCCTTCGATCGTGTTCGCGACGGAGCGAAGGAGGCCGTAGTGGTACTGGAGCGCGGGAGACCCGGTTTTGGCTGCCTGGCCTTCCATGCCGAGAATCTGGACGGCTGTCAACGCGATTTTTTGTTGCAGTTCGGCGCCGAAGAGCTTGGCCATCTGGGCCTCTCGCGTAGGCGCTGTGCCGGTCTTCTCCTGGATGGAGGCGATGTTGTAGGCCATGTTGCGGAGCACCTGCACCGCGATCGTTTGTTCCGCGAGCCGAAGCCGCACATCCGGGGCGACAGTGCCATTTCGGCCCCGCAGCTCAGCGGCGAGGTCGTCGACGGTGCGCCTGGCGGTGGATGTCGCCCCGATGGAGCTGCGTTCGAAGTCGAGCCCGATAGCGACGTGGTACCAGCCGCGGTTCTCTTCGCCCACAAGGTTCGATGCCGGGATGCGCACGTCCTCGAAGAAGATCTCGTTGAACTCGTGCGTGCCGGCCATGTTCGTCAAGGGATGGACCGTGATGCCGGGAGTGTCCATCTTGACGGCGAACGTGGACAGACCCTTGTGCTTGGGAACGTCGGGGTTTGTGCGGGCTGCGAGCCAGCCCCAATCGGCGTAGTGGCCGAACGTCGTCCAGATCTTCTGGCCGTTGATGATGTAGTCGTCGCCATCGCGGACGGCCCGGGTCTGCATCGACGCGAGGTCGCTACCCGCGCCGGGTTCGGAATAGAGCGTGCACCAGATGTCGGTGCCATCGGCGATGTTGGTGAGGTAGTCGGCCTTCTGTTGGGGCGTGCCGTAAAGCATGACGACGGGCCCGACCCAGGCGACGCCCATGTTCACCGTCCCGGGCACGCGGTGGTATGCCATCTGCTCGTTGAAGATCATCTGCTGCATGGCGGTGGCGCCAGAGCCGCCGTACTCCTTCGGCCACGGCAGCGCGAGCCAGTGGCGGTCGGCGAGGGCCTTCATGACTCCCCGCTCAACCTCCATTTGCGCGGTGAGTGAGCCACGTTGCTGCTGCCAGCCCGCGGGCAGGTCGTGTTCGATGAACGAGTTCACCTGCTGTTGAAACGCTGATTGTTCGGGGTCGAGATGGAAGTCCATGGCTGCTCTCCGGGATCGATAGCTCGGCTTTAGTCTAGCGGGTGCGACCTTTCGGCACTGCTATCCATCAAGCCCAGGGGGCCAGGCGACGAGGCCGGTGGCGCGCGCCGCCCGCCAAAGATGCCGGTCGAATGTCGCAAACGTGACGGGCTCGCCGAGGTCGTCGGCCAGCTGATGAGCAGAGGCGACGTGGACGGCATCCATGCCGCGGAGTCGGTGTTCCCAAACGATTGAGGCTGCGTGTCCAATTGTCGCGACATCCGCTGGCAGGACCAGTACCGCTGCCCAATCGCGCAAGAGTTCCGCGCGCGCCACTCCTGCGCCCCGTTCATCGAGTCCGCCGGTGCCCCAGTTTCGGCGGATGGCCGACATCACTTCGGGAAGCGTAACAACCGACGCGGCGACATGGTCCGCCTGGCCAACGAGTGCCCTGACATCCCCGGACCCAGGTTCGAGTAGGTATCGCTTGGCGAGCGCGCTGCTATCAAGGTAGAGGAACATCGTCGCTCGGGCACGGCAGCCCTCGAAGAGCGGCGTCTCGCTCCTCGCGCTCCGTGAGCACCATGTCCGAAAGTGAAACTCCGTCGCGCAGAGGCAGCGGGGGTTCGTAATCGGGCAGCCGTTGACCATTCCAAATAATCTTGCCCGCGCGCCTCATGGCCTCCAGCCGCTCGTCGACCGTCCTCGGCTCGGGTACCAACCGCCCGACCGGCCGCCCGTGGCGGGTGATGATCACCGTCTCGCCAGCCTCGATCCGGTCGAGGTACTCGCTGAGCCGTGCTTTCAGATCGCGTACGCCTACGGTTGCCATTCATCCACACCTCGTGACCATCTCACGGCCAAGGTAACTACATCGACGAGCGTTGCCTTCGCCGGTCAGCCCGCCGCCTCGCCGCTATAATCGGAGGCGTGCCAGCTTCAGCTTCGGGAAAGCCCCGCCTCGTCATCCTCGATTCGCACGGCATCCTGTTCCGCGCGTTCTTCGCCCTCGGTTCGGTGCCCAACCCATTGACCAGTTCGAAGGGCGAACCGACATACGCGACCTACGGTTACGCGGAATCGCTCCTGCGCGTGCTGGAGCAGCTCGCGCCGACGCACATCGTGGCGGCGTGGGACGCCGGCGGGAAGACCTTCCGGCACGATGCCGATGACACGTACAAGGCGACTCGCCGGCCGATGCCGCCGGACCTGTTGCCGCAGATGCAACGGGTGCGGGAGATGCTCGACCGTTTCAGCATCCCCGTGTTCGAGTTGCCCGGTTTCGAAGCCGATGACCTTGCGGGGACAATCGCCTGCAAGGCCGCGGCACAGGGCATCGAGACGACGATCGTGACGCTTGATACGGACCTCGTGCAGCTCATCGGCCCGAACGTCGACCTTTTCATGTTTCGGCCATACCAACGGGACACCGTGATGTATGACGAAGCAAAAGCGGCCGAGCGCTGGGGCTTCAGCCCAAAGTTCATGATCGACTTCAAGGCGCTCAAGGGTGACACCAGCGACAACATCGAGGGGATCAAGGGAATCGGCGAAAAGACCGCAACGGACCTCATTCGCCAATTTGGCACGGTCGACCAGATCTACGAGAACATCGAGCTGGTGAAGGGCAACTCCGTCCGGCAAAAGCTGAAGGACGGTGAGGCCCAGGCGAAGGCGAACATCAACATGGTCACGATCCGCACGAACCTGCCGATCGACTTCGACCTCGAGAAGTGTCTCGTCAAGGACTATGAGCGCGAACGCGTGGTCGACTTCTTCCGCGAACTTGAGTTCCGCACGCTCATACCGCGCCTCCCCGATTCGGTGGGGGGGTCGACGAGCACTGGCCGGGCCACCGAGGAGGAGCCTCCGCTGGACACGGAGTACACCGTTGTCTGCGATGAGGCCGGGCTGAGCGAACTCGTGGAGGCGCTCGGGACTGCCGGGAGCTTCGCTTTCGCGGCGCTTTCGACGACCGGCGACACCTCGCACAAGCTCATCCTTGGCTTCGCATTTTCGACCGAGCCGGGCCGCGCCTGGTACGTGCCCGTGGGCCACGCCCCGCGGTTGGAGGGCGAGACGCTCCAGTTGAAGCTCGAGACCGTGCGTGGCGCGATTGGGCCACTCCTGGCTGACCCCGAAATACCGGTAACCACGTACGGAAGCAAGTACCTGATGCATCTCCTCGAAGGGTGCGGCATGGAGCTGGCCGGCGCCGATTTCGATGTGAACATCGCCGCGTTCCTGATCGGCGAGACATCGTCGACGCTCAATGCGCTCGTCAATGAACGGCTGCAGATGGAGCTGGTCTCGCTGACCTCGCTGACGGGGACGGCGCGCAACACCATTTCGCTCGCACAGGTGGAAGTTGCCCGGGTGGCCGAGTACGCATGTCAGCAGGCAGAGATGCTGCTACGCGTTCGCCCACAGCTGGAAGCGCAGCTCGTCGAACGCGGACAATGGCCGCTGTTCGCCGACATGGAGCTGCCGCTCGTGGGCGTGCTCTACCGTATGGAACGAACCGGCGTGGCCGTGGATATCGCGGTGTTGCGCGAGCTGTCCAAGACAATGTCGACCGAAATCGACCGTTCGGAGCGGGAGATCTATGACCTTGTCGGGCACGAGTTCAACATCGGCAGCCCCCAGCAGCTTAGCGACATCCTCTTCAAGGAGATGGGGTTGCCCAAAAGCCGCAAGACCACGCAGGGCTACAGCACCGACCAGCGGGCGCTGGAATCACTCCGGCCCGTGAGCCCGATTATCGACCTGATTTTCGAATATCGCGGACTGACCAAGCTTAAGAGCACCTACGCTGATTCGTTGCCTGCCAGCGTTGCCGACGACGGACGTGTCCATACCGATTACGCGCAGACCGTCGCCGCGACGGGGCGGCTGAGCAGCGTCAACCCGAACCTCCAGAACATCCCCGTGCGCACCGATGCGGGGCGGGACATCCGCCGGGCATTCGTGGCGTCCTACTTCGACGACCCGTGGTTTGTGGCGGTCGACTATTCGCAGATCGAGCTGCGCGTGCTGGCCGAGGTGACCGGTGACAAGGGACTCACGGACGCCTTCCTGGCGGACCAGGATATCCATCGTGCAACGGCCGCGACGGTCTACAACGTGTCACCGGAAACCGTCACCCGGCAGATGCGCGATACGGCGAAGATGGTCAACTTTGGCATCGCCTACGGCATGGGCGAGTTTGGGCTGGCGAGCCGGACAGGAATGTCGCGCGAAGAGGCCGAGGCATTCATCAAGACGTATTACGTCAACTTCCCCGGCATCGCGGAGTGGCAGCAAACGACGCTGGCGTTCACGAAAGAGAAGGGCTACGCGGAAACGCTGTTCGGGCGGCGGCGGTATCTGCCTGCTATCCACAGCACGAACTTCCAGGTGCGCAGCGCGGCGGAGCGCGAAGCCATCAACATGCCGATCCAGGGCACTGCCGCGGACATCATCAAGGTGGCGATGATTCGCGTCGACGAGGAACTGACATCACGCCAGATCCGCAGTCGAATGATCCTTCAGGTACACGACGAACTGATCTTCGAGTGCCCCGCGGAGGAAGTGGAAACCGTGCGCGAACTCGCGGTGCGGCTGATGCCTTCGGCCTTGCAGATGCGTGTGCCGCTGAAGGTGGATGTGAAGAAGGGTCGGACCTGGGGCGCGATGGAGTAGCGGGCGGGATGTTCTGAAACGTCGCTACCGCGGTGAATCGCCTGCCAGCCGTGCGCGCAAAAACTCGCGAGACGCATCGAGCGCTTCCCCCGGCACTTCGCCGTGCTTGCCTGGGTGAGCGTGGAGCCGCTTGTCGGATGTGCCGAGACAGTCGAACAGTTCGAAGGCGCCGTCGCGGTCGAAGAGTTCGTCGTCCCATTGCACGAAGAACATCACCGGACAGTTGATTCGGGGAGCATCGGCGTGATGGCGGTCGCCGAATCGGCCGCGTTTCGCGCTCGACCCCTTGAAGCCACACAAGCCAAGCACGGCTGCGCGGATGCGTGGTTCGGAGGCAACGAACGGAAGACCGAGCATCGTCCCCATGGAGAGGCCCCAGTAGCCCACGCGGGCGGGGTCGATCTCGGGTAGTTCAATCACCGCGTCGAGGGTCGCGGACCAGTCGGCGTTCATGCGGTCGAACGTGTCATGGCGCCTCCATAGGTTTTCGTAGGCAGGGAGGTTGGATTCGCGTATCGGGCCGCGTTCCCCGTGGTCGACAGCGTCGATCGCAACAGCGGCGAAGCCCTCGTGCCGCACCAGGCGGCGGGCCAGCGCGAGGCCGCCCGGGTTCCTTTTCTCACTTCGTCCTCCGTGGCCGATGAGGATGAGCGGCACAGGGCCAGCTTGCGCGGCCGGCGACCAGAGGCAACCAGGGATGCTTTCGCCGTTGCGTTCGACCACGAACGAGCGGTCGAGGACGCCCATTTTGTTGACGGGTTCGCCTGTCCAGCGCATGGGACACCTCCGGTGGTCGGCGGGAATTGGGTTGGAGTGTAAGCGACCGCGGCGCCGATTTGCATCACAAGGCAGCGTTAGCCATCTGGGTCACTTGAAGGTGCGAAAGACGATCTCAGCCGACAGGGACGCGAAGCGCATGTCGTTGGTCCAAAACTCTTCACAGCCATACTCCAAAGCAGCCGCGAGATGAAGCGCGTCCGGCGTCTTGATCCGATGGCGGGCGCGAAGTTCTGCCGCACGGTCGAAGACCGCCCCAGTCATAGGGATCAGCGTTAGTCCGTCGAACAGCCGCTCGTAACGCTCGAGGAGCTGCATGTCGCCGAGTTGATGCGCCCCCACGTGGCACTCCATTCGGACAAGGTCCGAGATGCACAGCACCTCTGGCGACGAGCGTTCGAAAGCGGCCACCACCTGTTCGTGCCAGGGGTTCCGGCGCTCGACGTAGTAAATTGCGATGCAGCTGTCTACAAACGCAAGGCGCTCAGTCCCAGGAATCCCGTGCCTCCTGGATGTAGGCATCGATCTCTTCGGCCGACCTCCCGACAGGCGGCTCACTTTCCCACTGCTTGATGAGCGCGAGCCACGCCGCAGTGTTGGGTGCCTGCGCGCCGCGCACGGTCACGGTCACTTCCACCTCGCCTGCCGGCGTATCTGGTGGGAGTTCGACTTCGAGCCGATGGTCATCGGTGACACGCCCACGAAGCGTGTAGGTCGCCATGGTCTTCTCCTCTACGCGTCTACGCGCCGCCTGAACGAAGCAGTTCCTTTCAGTATATCCAACCTTGACCGCCTTCAGCGGGGACACACTCGGCCATCAACAGGCGATGCGGCGCGGGTGTAGAATCGCGCCACATTCACCCAGCGCCGGAGGAGCATCCATGCGATTCAATGACACCCCAGAGCTTGCCGAGTGGCGGACCCAGGTACAGGGCTTCGTGAAGGATAACTGGGGCACCACCGACCCCGCGGACGAGGAAGACCCGTTTTCGGGCGGCGGCAACCAGACGAAGATTTCGACCTGGCTCGACAAGCTGGGCGCCAATGGCTGGCTAGCACCGGCCTGGCCAAAGAAGTACGGCGGCGCGGATATGAGCGTCATGGAGCAGTTCGTACTCAACCAGGAGCTACACGAAGTGGGCGCGCCGACGAGCCGCCAGATGCTGAACCTCGTCGGCCCGACGATCATGCTGCACGGCACCGATGAGCAGAAAGCCGAGCATCTGCCGCCCATGTTGCGGGGCGAGGTGGCGTGGTGCCAGGGCTTCAGCGAGCCCGGCTCCGGCTCCGACCTCGCGAGCCTCCAGACGCGGGCGGTACGTGACGGCGACGATTATGTTGTGAACGGCCAGAAGATCTGGACCTCGGGCGCGCATCGTGCGGACTGGATGTTCATGATGGCCCGCACCGACCCGGATGCGCCGAAGCATCGCGGGATCAGCTACCTGCTGCTCGATATGAAGTCGCCGGGCGTAAGCGTGCGGCCGCTGATCAACCTGGCCGATGGCCACATCTTCAACGAGGTGTTCTTCGAAGATGTACGGGTGCCGGCACGGAACCGAATCGGCGAAGAGAACCGCGGCTGGTACGTCGGCACGACCACGCTGGACTTCGAACGCTCAAACATCGCTCGCGCCATCAACGCACGCAAGAGCGTGGCGAAAATCGCGGGGTATGTGCAGGCCCGGGCAAAAGCCGGTGCGCCGGTTTCGGCGGCATACCGCACCGAGGTCGCCGACCGTGCCATCGAGACGGCCGTCTGCGAGATGTTTTCGTACATCGTCATCTCTATCCAGGCGAGGGGCGGAGTGCCGAACATGGAGGCGAGCATGTGCAAAATGTACGGCTCCGAACTCTCCCAGCGCATCGCCTACACGAAGATGCACCTCACCGGGATGAAAGGGCAGTACCGCAAGCCCGACGGGCTGGAGGCCGACTACGGCCTGAATTCGGCGATGGACTACATGACCACGGTACCGGCCACGATCGCTGCCGGTACGAGTGAAATCCAGCGCAACATCATCGCGACTCGAGGGCTCGGGTTGCCGAGGGGTTAGATCTCGGAGGATTCCTGTGTAAGGAGGCGGCGCAGAGGTGCGCCGCCTCTTGTGCGTTCCGCAGCCGTGCTTCCGCGACGGTGCCACGTGGACTAAAGTTCGCTAGCAGCGAACTTTTGGGACAACCTACGTAGTGGTGGATTGCTCCTTGAGCACCGCCGCCAGATCGCCTCGCAACAGTGCGGGGACATCGAGCCGCAGCCCCTCGAACACGGTGCTCGTAATGATGCCCTCGCCGTCGCCCCCGAGAAGTTCGAAATCGCCGTCGCGAAGCACGAACCAGCGAAGCTGCTCGTCGAAGGTCGACCATACAATGTATTCACGCACGCCGTTGCGGCGATAAGCGCGAAGTTTATCGCCGAGATCGACCGACACGCTCGTTGCCGAGATTTCAACCACCAGTTCCGGCGCACCGGAGACGTAGCCCTTCGCGCTCAGGCGCGCCTGGCCACCAGCTTCCGGGCGCAGCAGCAGGATGGCGTCCGGTTCGGGCTCGTTGTCGCCATCGAGGATTACGGTACCCGGGCCGCTAAGACGTGCGTGCGTGTGAGCAGCAACATAGGCGGCTAACCAACCGATGATCATGCCTTGCGGCTCCCCGTGTTGTTCGAACCGGACGGGCGACGGCACGTAGACCACGCCTTCAATCAGCTCGACGTGATGAAGATCGGGATGCAGTTCATACCGGCGGTGGAATTCAGCCTGTGTTAGGCGGTCGCCCGTTTCAAGCGGCGGCGCTTCTGTTCGAGATGCGGGTTCAGCGGACATAGCTTCTCCCTCTCAATGCTCGCCACCAGTTTAGCATCCACCGCTGGTGCCCCGTGCCTACACGCAGCCGCCTGCGATGGCCGGCACGATGGCTATCTCGGCTCCCGGCGCCAATGCGTCGTGAAGCGCGAGTGGAACGACCTCGCCATCGAGCGCGAACATCAATTCGGGCCGGACGCGGCCGGCTTCGACGACGCGTTCGTAAAACCCCGGACAGCGCGCGTCGATGCCCCGTAGGAGCTCCTCGATCGTCGCGGCCGGGATGTCGAGCTTCGATGTCCCGGCGCAGAGGTCGCGGAGTGTGGCGGGGATGATGACGACAGCCACGGGCTACGCCAACACCATCCGCATCGGAAGAAGCGTGCGTCGGAATGGATCGAGCACGAGGCCGAGGTTTTCCAGCGTAACCGCGCCAAGAAGCGCCTGATCGCCCGGTTCGCCAAGGAAGACAGGCGAATGGCTCGCCCCCTGGGGCAGCGTGAAATGGCACTCGGAAACATCACGGTCGATGGTGGTCCCGTCGGCGAGAATCGTGGTGACCGTACGGGACGGCTGTAGCTCTAAGTCCCGCCACACATCAGCGGGAACCAAAGAATACGTAGCA
>DATNET010000368.1:0-4041 GCA_035606745.1 Tepidiformaceae bacterium | reverse complement strand
GGTGGGCGTGCTGCCACTGTTGTCGTCGCCGCAGGCCGCAGCCAGAGGAATCATGAGCAGGAAAGCGCCGAGCGCAAGGAGACCGATCCGTTTCATCACCAACATCTCCACGGGGGCTATGCCTGTCACCAAGGATCCATGGAAAACGGGTCACCCGCAAGTGATGAAACGGCTGGCGCTTACAGGGTGTCCGTGGTCACCACTACCCGTACACCAGGCTGCGGTCGATCATCGCCCGGCTGATCACGACGCGCTGCACCTGCGAGCTGCCTTCGACGATGGTCAACTGGCGAGCATCGCGATAGTGCCGTTCGAGCGGGTGGTCCTTCATGTAGCCCTGGGCGCCCAGCACCTGGAGCGCATCGAATGCCACGCGGTTCGCCATCTCCGTCGCATACGCCTTCGCGATCGAAAGGTGGTGTGCGTACTCCTTGCCGAACTTTCCCTGGTCAACGAGCCAGGCGGCCTTGTAGACCAGGTTGCGGGCAGCCTCAATCTGGATTGCCATGTCGGCGAACATGAACTGGATCGCTTCGAAATCGATGATCGAATTGCCGAACGCTTTCCGTTCGCGCGCCCAATCGAGCGCATAGCCCGCGGCCCCCTCCGCCAACCCGACGCCACGCGCGCCCACGGTCGGCCGCAGGCTATTGAGGGTCAACATCGCATGGTTGAAGCCGGCGCCTTCCGTGAGGCCGAGCAGGTTTTCAGCCGGCACGCGCACATCGCTAAAGCTAAAGTGCGCCGTTGGCACGCTCCGCACGCCCATCTTGTCGTCCGTGCGGTCGATGTTGACGCCCGGCGCGTGCGCATCCACGACGAACGCCGAAATCCCCTTCGCACCCGGGCCGCCAGTGCGCGCGAAGACGGTCAGGAAGTCGGCTACCGTCCCGCCCGAGATGTAGACCTTGTTGCCGTTGAGGACATAATCGTCGCCATCCCGCACGGCCCGCGTTTCGAGGTTTGCGGCATCGGAGCCGTGGTCGGGCTCGGTCAGGCAGAACGCAGCCTTTGTGACGCCCTCCGAAGCATCCGGCAGCCAGCGCTGCTGTTGCTCCTTCGTGCCACCAAAGACGATTGGCCGGTTCGGCAAGCCCGTGACGACGAGCATGAGTCCGGCGCCACACTCGTACTTCGCGACCTCCTCGATTGCCAGGCAGAGGGGGAAGATGCCGTTGCCCGTACCGCCCATCTCCTCCGGGATCGCCATGCCCAGCAGACCCGCCTGCTTGAACGCGTCGAAGTAGTCGTGCGGGTACTCGCCCGTCTCATCAACCTCTTTCGCACGTGGGGCGACCACATCCCGCGCGATGCGGCGCGCACTCTCCTTGATCAGCCGATGCTCTTCCGAAAGTTCGAACTCCAACGATGTTGCCCCCGCGCTAATCTGCAGCAGCCAGTCTAACCGCACGGCGCCCAAGAAGGCCGATCAGCCCGATGCCGGGCCTTTGGCTGGCGATGGCCCGCGTCGATAGCTCACGTTTACGTGAGGGTCCGCTTCTGGTAACGTTCGCGGCATAGATCCTTCGAACTGGAGTAAACATGGACTTCCACGATTCAACCGAACAAGCGGAATGGCGCAACGAAGTACGTTCGTTCGTGCACGAGCAGCGCCCGGAAACCGAAGCCGATGGTGGCCCGCCGCAGTACCGCGAGCGACGGCCGAGCGAAGCGTTCAAAGATTGGCGCAACAAGCTGGCTGCCAAGGGCTGGATCGCCCCCGCATGGCCAAAGGAATACGGCGGCGCCGGCCTCGGCGTGATGGAGCAGTTCATCATGAACGAGGAGTTCGCTGAGGCGCGCGTCATGGGTGGCGGCGGCATGGGCACTTCCATGATCGGCCCCACCATCATCATCCACGGCAACGAAGAGCAGAAAAAGGAACACCTCGGCGCTATCCTTCGCGGCGAAGTGCAGTGGTGCCAGGGCTACAGCGAGCCCGGCTCCGGATCGGACCTCGCGTCACTCCAGACCCGTGCTGTCCGAGATGGCGACGACTGGGTCATCAACGGCCAGAAGATCTGGACCTCCGGCGCGCACAACGCCGATTGGATGTTCATGCTGGCACGCACCGACCCGGATGCGCCGAAGCACCGCGGCATTACCTACTTCCTCCTCGACATGAAGAGCCCGGGCGTCACCGTGCGGCCCCTGATCAACCTTGCCAACGGCCACATGTTCAACGAAGTCTTCTTCGAAGACGTACGCGTGCCGAATCGCAACGTGCTCGGCGAAGTCAACCGAGGCTGGTACCTCGGGACCACCACGCTCGACTTCGAACGCTCGTCGATCGGCAACGCCGTCGGGCAGCGCCAGTCACTCGAGTACTACTTCAAGTACATTCGGGAGCACAAGAACACCGGCCCAATCGTCGATACCCCGGCCGTGAAGTCGGAATTCGCGGACCGTTGGATCGAAGCGGCCGTGGCGAAGACGCTCAGCTATGTGGTCGTGACGATCCAGGCTGAGGGCCGGGTACCCAACCACGAAGCCTCGATTGCGAAGCTCTTCAACACCGAATTGAGCCAGCGCATCGCGCGCACGGCCATGAAGATGCTGGGCACGAACGGCCAGCTCATCGACCCCAAGACGGCGCCGATGCACGGCCGCGCCCCGCAAAGCTACATGCAGACCGTCTCCTCGACGATCGCCGGTGGCACAAGCGAAGTGCAGCGCAACATCGTCGCCACGCGCGGGCTGGGGCTGCCCAGGGCGTAGCGCATTCGAGGACATCCAAGCAGCGAGGCCCTGCCATCTTGGCGGGGCCTCTTGCGTGCGCCCGGGTCAGGCCGGCCTGCTTGAGGATCGCTGACAAGGTGCCTACCGGGATCGGGTCACCCGCGGGAACGATGACGAGGTACTTGCGACCGTCATCGTCAACGCGGACAAGTGCCGTGTGGCTTCCTTTCCCTCTCTTCGGCGCATCGCCAAAGCCCGCCCGCCGCAGCGCCGCCAGCACCTCGCGAGCTGGCAAAGCCCGCAATCTGCTCAAGGCACCGCCACATCAAGCGCGGACGAAACGTGCACTGGTGATTCAAGTGCGGAGCGAACTTCGTCCAGCATCCCTAGCTCTGCGGCATTTTCCAGGTAGAGCTCGACCGCTTCCTTGAGCATCGCAAGCGCTTCTTCGATGTCCCGGCCGCACGACGCGACGTTCAGCTCGGGGCAGTGCGATACGAAGCCCTCCGGCTCTTGCCAGACGGATGCGGTAAGGAGTACGTGCGCCATAGGCCTACAAGTCTACAGCACGCCGCCATCCGGCAGGCGGATAACGCAGCGCGTACACTTTGCCTATGGTCATCCGTCAGCCGAAGCAGCCCACCGCCGAACGTCCTCCGCGGCGCCCCGCGTGGCAGTCGCCGTATCACGGCGTACGCGTGACTCCCGAGGAATATCTCGCGCTGCCTGAAGAGAAGCCGTACCTGGAATACATCGACGGGATGGTGGTCCAGAAGCCGATGCCCAACAAACTTCACAGCAAGCTTGGCGCCCGTCTGGCGTTCCTGATCACCATGTGGATCGAACAGCACGGCGGTGCGGCCGGAGGCGGTCCGAGCTACCGCCTTCCAGATGTCTCGTTCTGGAAGCCCGGCTATGAAGGCGGCGATGAAGATCCGCCCACGCTCGCGATAGAGATCCGCTCGCCCGACCAGACGCTGGCAGAGCTGCGCCGGAAATGCCGCTTCTTCCGCGAGAACGGCGTCGAGGCATGCTGGATCATCGACCCGAAGTCGCGCCGTGCCGAAGTGTTCGAAGGCGAGCGCGATGCTGTGCACATTGCCACCGATGGAGTGCTCACCGCTGCCTGCCTGCCGAGCTTCGAGCTTCGGCTTGCGGAGCTGTTCGCTGCGCTCGACGCGTAAGAGTCAGATGGATTCCCCAGAGGCTCTGTCCAGCCGTTGGGGGCCACGCCCGGCGGTCGCGCCCATTCGGCCCGGGAAGGGTCGCTTTCCAGAGCAGTAAGCGGAGCGATTCGTTAGGGCAGGACGGCTCTGCTTGGAGATCGGCGCCAACGGCTAAGCTCGTCGAGTTGTCATGACC
>DATNET010000364.1:0-6438 GCA_035606745.1 Tepidiformaceae bacterium | reverse complement strand
CCTCAGCGTGTTGTTCGGTGAGTTCGTACCAATCGAGCACGACCCGGGCAGAGAGTTCGTTCCGAGCTATCGCATCACCAATCCGCAGGAGTACCGCACCGTCCCCTCAGCGTCATGGCAATCTGGGCTGGGTGGAAACATGGTCGTTCGCAAGGCCGCGTTCATGGCCGTCGGCGGGCTCGACGAATGCCTGGGCCCGGGCGCACGGTTCAGAAACGCGGACGACTTTGATCTGAATCATCGCCTGGTGTCGGCTGGCTACATCGCGGCCGACATCCCCAACGTAATCGTGACCCACTGGGGCGCGCGGGCATGGGCGGATGGAAGCGCGCAAAGACTGCTCGGAGCCTCCTACTTTGGCGGCGGCGCAATGTTTGCGAAGCGGATAAAGTGCCGAGACCTGCGCGGCTTCGCGGCGCTCTGGGAACAGACCGTCGTATTGCTAAGGCTATCGGCACAGTCGCGACGCCCGGGCGGCATCCGGCGGTTGGCAGCGATGTATTGGGGAGTGCTACGAGCTATCCCCGCACCCGTCGACCGTGAGGCCAAACTATTTCGTCCGAAAAAAGGCGGGCCACCAGGCCCATCCAGGACTCTCGCGGGCAAGTTCGGGTCCTCGGAGGAATGGGTATGAGCGAGCTGGGGCCCGTGAGAATCTCCGTCATAGTGCCCACGAAGAACCGAGCACCGCTGCTCCGGGAGGCTCTCAGCAGTATTCGTTCGATCGAAGGCCCAGACCTAAGCATTGAGCTGATCGTTTGCGATAACGGGTCAGTCGACGAATCTCGTTCAGTCGCCGCCGACTTTGACGCGATTTGGCTGCAAACGCTTGCACCGGGCGCGTCCGAGGCCCGAAATTCGGGTTTGAAGGCCGCGACGGGCGAATACATCGCTTTCCTGGACGACGACGACGTCTGGCTTCCCGGGCACATTCGGCCTCACCTGCGAGCCATGAATTCGCGGCCCGAGCTCGGTGCTGTCATTGGCCAGGTGCGCAACGCCAGCCAGGACCTACAGCATTGGTCCGATCCGTGGCCTCCGTTCGCAGCGCCGCCGGAACGGCTGTTCCGCCAAATGCTGGGGTTCTATCCGCAGATCGGCGCCACTGTTGTCAAAGCAGACCTCGCTCGAGAGGTGGGTTGGTTCGATCCGGCTCTCCATGGCGACGAGGATTGGGACTGGCATCTTCGGTTGGCGCTAACAGGGCGGGTGGGGTTCGTCGCCGAGCCGTGCGTGCTCTTCCGGCAGCGAACGCATGGGCAGGGCGATCTCGAATGGTCACGAATGCGGTTCTCTAGCATCGTGCTCCGTCGCAACGTGCGTCGTGCGCCGAAGTCCTGGGCACTGTGGCTCGCGGCAGGACGCTCGCTCATACACTTGCGCGGAGCCTACGCACAAAATTTCCTCAGCCATGCAGCGAAGGAGAGGGCGGCGGGTCAACGTGGGCCGGCGCTCCGCAATTTCGGCCGAGCTATGGTTGCATCAGCACCGCACACACTAAAGGCACTCTGCAGCCCTTCGTTGTGGAACGAATCCCGAGCGATCGTGAGCTAGCCAGCGTTCTCGTGGAACAAGGAAGTACCCCATGATCAGTGACTCCCTTCCCAGCCTACGGTCCAATCCAGACACTCGACGGATGTTCAATGCAACGGCCGGCGAGTACGACCCCAACGAATGGTTCGATCGCACGCCGCGATCTCCTTATGCGTTCGCCATAACTCGGAAGCGCCTGTTGCAGTTACTTGCGCTTCGCGGCGATCAGAATGTGCTCGAAGTGGGCTGCGGTCCCGGCACGTGGACCCGAGAGGTTGCGCCGCTTGTTCACAGTCTGCACGCGGTCGACATTTCCGCAGAAATGATTCTACGTGCCGAGCATTTTGCTTCAGCACCAACGACGACGTTTCAGGTCCAGGACTTCGCGACGTTCCAGACTGAACAAAAGTTTGACAGAGTCGTGTCTGTGCGAGCTGTGGAATACATGCGTGATGGCCTCGAGGCGGTGGAGAAGCTCGGCACTTTCGTTCGCCCCGGGGGCCGACTAGTCGTCATCACGAAAACGCCGGTCTCCATCTGGCGTGGCCGCCGGTTCGTCGAATCGCATCTTCCGCGGAGAGGCAAAAATTCCTCACCACAGTTGGGCGAGCAGCAGGGGGACTTCTATCACCAGCGTCTATCGCCCAAGAAGCTCAAGCGGACACTGGAGGACGCCGGATTCGAACACGTGAGCCTGCATCCCGTTGTTAGCGGGCTTCCGATCATCGCAGGCATACATGGGGATATTCCAGTCATCCCGTCGGGCTTCGCGCAACGCGCGCTCAAGTTGATGAATCGGTGCTCCGATTCCATCAACGGGGCCTCGCCATGGGTGGTCTTGAATTCGCTGTGGCTGACCGAGTCGTTTGCCGTATGCGCCGACCTTCCAGTGAATCAGGCGTGAGGACCGATGAAATCGGCCACCGGATGATCATTACCGGCGGCCTGGGACAGAGCGGCGTTTCCACCCTAAACGCGGCGCTCACTGCCCACCCGGAGATTGCCACCTGTCCCCTGGAAACGTGTTTTGTCGTGACGGGAGGCGGGCTACTCAACGTGACCGACGCGATCTCCGACGACTTTTCTCCGATGAGGGTTGACGACGCTCTGGCGCGTTTCGATCGGCTAATGCGGCACGACCTGTGTTCGCCCAGAAGCTACCCGTTCAATCGAATCGATCTCACTTCCATTTTTGGGAAAGGGACCTACCGGAACGCGATCGACCAGTATTTCTCCGAGATTGGCGCCGAGCGATATCGAGGCGACGGACTCACAATTGAACCGCGGATACGCGTTGGCGACTGGGCCTTGCCAGGGAAAGCGAAGCGTTTCCACCTTCCCTGGTGGGTCGGCCGTGAACGGGACTACCTCTACACGATGCCCCGGCGGAGCCGCCAACAAGCGGTGCTGGCGGGGCGCCACCTCATTGAATCGCTGCACGGAGCACGCGCTGAACGCTTGGGGAGGGCAGTCTGGACGGATCAGACGACGAACAACCTCCTGGACGCGGACTTCTGGGCTGAACTCTTTCCAGAGGCGTTGTTCGTTCAAGTCGTTCGGGATCCATTGGACGTTGCCATCACCCAGCAGCGTCAGGTCTGGGGGCCAGACGATTTCCAACAGGTCTGCAGCTCAATCCGGGATAGCTTCGAGCGATGGCGTCAGGTACAAGGCTGCATCCCTGGAGATGCGTACGTCGAGGTGCGATTTGAGGACTTGATCCGCTCACCAGCCGCAGTCGTTCAGACGGTCGCTCGAAGCGCCGGTATCGGCGACGGGCCAGCTAACCTGGACTTGAAGTTGGATTGGTCGAGGCTGGACAGTTCGTCGGAAGCGCGGTCACGAGTGAACCTGGACATTTACCGCACCATCCTCGGCCCGGTCGCCCACTGCCTTGGCTACGCAGTCCCCTAACGACACGCAGTCCGTAAGCAGCTCGCCCGATGCCGCCATGTTGTCCTGGTCAGGCCTCCTGCAGCCCAGCACTGTTCCGGAGCCTCGCGGCAGGGCGTTGACTTGTAGCTGGATGGGGATCTCGCCAGACCGCGCCGTCCCGTAGACCGACAACAGGTCGCAAGCAACGCGCCGCGCACTCAAGGTTGCTTGAACGTGCGCAAGGCCCGCGAGTCCAAGCCGGGACCGTTCCACGGGATCGTCCACGAGCTCGCTCAGTACTGCGGCCAGTGCCTCGGGGTCGCGCGGAGTAGCGGTTCGGCCTGTTACGCCATCGATCACCGCTTCCTCCGGGCCCCCGAACGTGATGACGGACGGCACCTGGCGGGCCATCGCCTCAAGCAGGGCGATCGACATGGAGCCCTCTGGGACCGCTAGAACGAAGATGTCCATCGCACGGAAAAACGGATCAGGGTCGGTCTGTTGCCCGGCAAAAATGACTCGCCCGGCGATGCCGAGCGATTCCGCAAGGCTTTGAAGATCAGCCCGCAGCGGACCATCACCGACAAGCAATAGCCGGTGAGGACTCGCGCTCGATATCAATGCGAATGCGTGGAGGAGATCGGTGAGCCCCTTCCCTTCCGCCAGACGCACGACGCTCCCTACCAGCACTTCGTCGGGCAAAATGCCCAACATTCTACGCACCGCCGAACGGCGATCCGGGTCGGTGGGGCAGGATGGAACCGGGACACCATTGAGGACAGCGACGAAATTTTTCGGCGTCCGTAGCCTCACCCGGCGCAGCGCAGCATTGCGACGTGAGACGGCTACCACCGCGTCACAGCAGGCGTCGGTCAGCCTGGAACTTAGCTTGAGTTGGATGCCGGGTGCTTCCTCAGGCACATCGTGTTCGGTCCTGACGACCGTTGCGCGAAAGAGCCACTTGCTCGTTGCGGCGACCGTCAGGCCACCGGTGGCCCCGCCGGTGTGGATGTGCACTACATCCGGACGCTGAGCCAGGCCCCAGCCGGCGTACCGCAGCCAGTTGAACAATTGAGCACGACGTCCATTGCGGCTGTCGGTGTCCAACCGCATGACCGTTGCGTTCAACCCGCTGCACCGCCTCGCCAGCTCATCAAATGCCCGGTCGCGAGGCACCACTACGCTCACGGTAGCGTGACGCGCGATCAGCTCAGCGGCGAGGTATTGGACGTGCATCTCCATTCCACCCATCGCCGTTGACTGTGTGACGAGCATTACTCGACGGGGCCGAGCACGCCTCATTGGGTGGCCGCCGCAGCAGCGAGGTGCAACGGGAGATGGACCGGCATCCAAACAACGGAAACTTGCACGCCTGTAACGATGTGGGTTGGCGGTTGAGTACCCGTTTACTGCCTGTCCGCGGAACGCTGACAGTGAGGGTCAACCGCTCGCGCTGGCTCCGATGCCTCGCAGCCGGCGATACGCCGGTCTGAGCGGACTGCGCAGCAACACCGCATCGCGAATTCCCCGTGCAGCGTGGGCGACGTCCGAAGGGTTCACCCAACGATAGAGAGTTATCATCCCGTCGAGCGCAAGGACGGGTTCGAAGCCTGCCCGTTGAAGCTGCCAGCGAGGGATAAGGTCGTCCTCGTACAGATGCCACGCGTTCTCGCGCGTTCTGGGCCGGACATCGAAGTTCGCGAACAGGATGCCGCCGGGAACGAGCGCCTTATGCAATTCCGACGCAGTCGCTGCGACATCCGGCACGTGTGCAAGAGTGTCGACAGCGGTAATCACATCGAAGCTCTGATGAGGCAGCCCCTCGTCGTTCAAATCGACATACCTGGCTGGGATGGCTCGCCTCTCCAGGCGAAATTGCGCAAAGGCGAGCAGCGTTTTCGAAACGTCGGCGAGGGTGGTTTCGTAGCCGAGACCCTGAAAGAGCTGGCTTCCGACGCCGATTCCTGAGCCAAAATCGAGGTGGCGGCGGCCCGCGCTTGCACGCCGGGCGACCTGCGCCACGGCGGGGGCCACGGGGTAGGCGAGTCCAGCAGACTCAAGATACGCGTACCAGAGTAGGTCGAAGCTCCAGGAAGTGGTGCTGTTGTAGAACGCAGCCAGGCCTTCCGGCGAAGTGCGGTCGGCCGCATGCCATTCTTCGGTGCTCAACGCTTCCCAGTGGAGGCAGCGGCGCACGCACTCTTCGGCGGGGAATCCGTAGAAGGCACTCAGGTCGTCGAGCACGCTGGCGCGCACATCGGATGTGCCTGGCAGCGTGAGCGCTGCGCGAAACAGTTCCATTTCGCGGCTTTCGTACGCTCGTCTCTGCCGTTCGGTCCACCCCGCCCGGTCGCTCGCGCTCAACGGGGTGACAAGCGGGTCAGGATGAAGTCCTTGCTGTAGAAGTCCCTGTGACACAGTCGCCCCCTATCGCTCCTCTATAGCGGCCCGGCGGCCCGCCTCGTGCGCTCGGCGCTTCGAAACTTCGAGCAGAAGGTCGATGACCCGGCGGTCGTTGGCCGTTCCATCGAACTTGCGTTCGGCCGCGAGCCTGGCCCGCGCGCCAATGGCCGGCAGTTCGTCACGCGCGGCCAATGTGGCCCCTAGTGCCGCCCGAAGGTTGTCCACCGAAGGCTCGATGAGCCATCCGGTGCGTTCGTGATCGACGATGTCGGCCGCCCCACCGACGTTGCCCATGATCACCGGCAAACCACTCGCCATCGCTTCGACCGCGGCGATCCCGAAGCACTCGGCGCGAGTGGGAAGGACAAAGACGTCGGCACGTGCAAATAACGCGCGAAGCTCCGGAGTGTTCGGCGCGGCGCGACGCAGTCGTACGTTCGTTGCCTCGACTCTGACGTCCTCGCCAGATACCACGTCGAGCTCGAACTGTTGTCCCCAGGGCGAACGCATCAACGCCACGAGGAGGTCCCCACCCTTGCGCACGAAGTTGTTGCCGACGAAGAGCAGCCGTAAAGGGGACGCGGGATCGCGCGACGAGCGTGGGTTCGGTCGCCATTGTTGGAGGTC
>DATNET010000356.1:0-3519 GCA_035606745.1 Tepidiformaceae bacterium | reverse complement strand
AGACGAACATCGACTCTGTACGCCACCGAAGACGTCTCAGCACCAGACCACCCCTCCGTTTTCGCCCGGCCGAACCGCACTGCCAATTCACTCGAATGGCGCTCATTACGGACAATGATGCCTGAGGGCGACATCTGGTGTCGCGCCGGTTGGCACGGCAGCCGGTCGTTCTGTTGATAGACGCTTAGCGGGTCGCTAAGCTTTGCTCACAGTTTGAACTCAAGGCACTGCGTTAGAGCTTTGCTGATCCAGGAGGTGCTTCCCATGGTCGCAACGCCAACTTCCGTCCCATCGGTAGCGGGCCACAAGATCGCCTGGCCGCGCGAACGCGAAATCCCCGTGCAGAAGACGCCACTGCCCGAGGGCACGGTCGTGGTTTCGGCCGACAGCCATGTGATGGAGACCGCTGACCTCTGGAAGGACCGTCTGCCAGCGCGCTTCAAGGATGTCGCGCCGAAGCTGTACTGGGACGAAGACGGCTTTTCGCACCTCGAAGCCGAAGGCCGCCTGCTCGATGTGCCCGGGCTGAACACGATGCTCGTCGAGGGCCGGCCCGGCATGTCAGATGTCGAAGAGCGAATCAAGGACCTTGACGCGGAAGGCGTGGACAAGGACGTCATCTTCCCACAGCGCACGCTCTCGCTCGTCGGGCTCCAAAACCTCGAGCTCCGGGCGGCGTGCATGGATGCCTACAACGAGTGGCTGGCGGACTACTGCAAGCCGTACCCGGACCGGCTATACGGCGTCGGCATCCTCAACTGGTGGGAGCCCGATGCCGCCCGCGACAACCTCCAGACGCTACGCGCGCTGGGGTATCACGCCATGGAAATCCCTTCGTCGCCGCCTGGCGTGCACTACAACAGCCGGTCGATGGAGCCGCTCTGGGACGCGATCGAGGAGAGCGGCTATCCAATCTCGTTCCACATCGGCGAGAACATTCTCACGAAGGGCCTGGGCGCGCTGGGGACGTTCCAGATGCAGAGCTTTTCGCCGTTCCGGCGGCTGTTCGGCCTGATGACGTTCTCCGGCATCCTCGAACGCCACCCGGCGCTCAAGGTCATCTTCACCGAGGGCGGCATCCACTGGGTTCCCGCTGCGCTGTTCGATGCGGACCGCATCTACCGCGATTTCGAGACCGAAGTGAACCCGAAGCTGGCGAACCCGCCCAGCTACTACTGGTGGCAGAACTGCTACGCCACGTTCCAGGAGGACCCGATCGGGCTCGAATTGCTGGAGCATACGGGCGCGCACAAGGTGCTCTGGGCATCGGATTACCCGCACCCGGAGAGCACGCTCGGCTACAGCGGCCAGACCGTGCGCGACATCTTCGCCGCCACGACGACGGAAAAGGCTCAGGCTGTGGTCGGCGGCAACGCCGTGGAGATGTGGGGGCTGTAGAGTTCCGAGGCCCGAGTTCCGAGTTCCGAGAGGGGTCGGTCGTGCTGGATCAGTACGGCGACCGCCCGAGGGAGCCGAGCGGAAGCCGGCGACTCAGCCGAGGCAACGGAAGTTGGCAGGCCGCCTTTAGAGCAGCCGGAGATGCAGCCCGATAGTCAGTACGGCGACCGCGAGGCGCAGCCGGAGGGAGCTGGCGGTCGAAGGGCGACGCAGCCAAAGCATCGGTCGGAAAGCCTGGCCGCCCGCTTACTTGCGTGCGCGGTAATGACTTGAAGCTCTCCTCTCGGAAAGCGTCCTCGCCAAACGGATTAATGGGTCGCAGGCGCAGATGCTGACGCCGCCGTTGCCCACCTGCATGCCCGTAAGCTAGGCTCGCGCCGGGTCCGGGTGACGTCCGAACCGAAGAGTCAGCATGGAGAGGGTGTGAGCTGACCACCCTGGGTTTGGCTTTGCCACAAGGTGAGGTCCCTCCGTTGATGCACCCGGGCCCAGCCGAATGCACTGCTGCGCTGCCCAAGTCAGGCGGGCCTCATTGACTCACGTGCGCGCTCGGAAATTGCTTCTGCATCCCTCAGCCCCCCTGGATGCTGACCATGAACTCCAGGCGGTCTCCGTCGTTGAGCGTGTCGCCCATTTCAGCCTGGGCATCGTTGATGAGCACGAGCACCGCTTCCGCGTCCGCATCATTGAAGCCTTCGGCCAGGAAGATCGCGTGCGGGCTGAGGCTTCCGGACCACGGCACCTGTGTCTCAGCCTGCTTCGATTTCGTGCGCTTGATGAGCGTGGGGAACCATTTTACCTGTATCGCCATGGCGTTAGTAGACAGGACGGAGCTGGCGAAACACAAGCCGCGCGAATGCCCGAAGCGCGAGGAGCGGCACGTGTGTTCCTTTTTCGCCGCCAGTTGTTACTCTTCTTTGCATGGACGAACGCATCTCGTGGTTCCCAATTGCCCAGCGCGCCTCGCTCGCGCCCGAAACGCGCGCCATCTTCGACCAGGTGGAGGAGAAGCTCGGCTTTGTCCCCAACGTCTTCCTCGCTTTCGCCTGGCGCGAAGACCGCTTCCACAAGTGGCGCGCGCACTTCGAGGACCTGATGCTGCCGTCCTCGGGGCTGGGCAAAGCCGAGCGCGAGATGATCTCGGTCGTCGTCTCCATGCAAAACCAGTGCCTTTACTGCCTCACAGCACACGGTTTCGCCCTGCGCGCGCTGCTCCATGACCCCGTCAAGGCAGACCGCCTGACGCTCGACTATCGGCGGGCGGGCCTCACGGAGAAGCAGATGGCGATGCTCGACTTCGTCGTCAAGCTGACGCTGGACCCGGTGACCTGCAGCGAAGAGGACGTGGACGAGCTCCGCGGGCTCGGCTTCGCGGACGAGGACGTCTGGGACATCATCGAAATCACGGCGATGTTCAACTACACCAACCGGCTCTCCTCGGGCGCCGGGATCATGCCAAACGCCCAGTACCCGGCCATGGCGCGCTAGCCAACCGATTCACCGCCAAGGACGCCAAGACCGCCAAGATTTTCGGGATGGGATTGCCCTGACGGAGGATTCCCTCCGCTTCCAAGTTCAGGCGCTGGAGGGACGTTCCCAAGAGAGTCTTGGCGCTCTTGGCGTCCTTGGCGGTTGGAGCTGCTTACATCCGTTCGATGATCGTCGCTGTGCCCATGCCGCCGCCGGTGCACATCGCGATGAGCGCCGTCGAGAGGTTGCGGCGTTCGAGCTCGTCGAGCGCCGTCTGGATGAGCATGCCGCCGGTCGCGCCGATCGGGTGGCCGAGGGCGATCGCGCCGCCGTTGACGTTGAGCCGCTCGTCGTCGATGTCGAACTCCTTCTTGAACTTCAACACCACAGAGGCGAACGCTTCGTTCACTTCGAACAGGTCGATGTCGCCCTTCGCCATGCCGGCCTTCTTCAGCGCCAGCTTCGCGGCGGGTGCGGGCGCGGTCAGCATGATGACCGGCTCGGCGCCAGCGGTGGCAGTCATGACGATGCGGCCGCGGGGCTTAAGGCCATGCGCCTTCGCATACTCCGGCGAGGCCAGCAACACCGCGCTCGCGCCGTCCACAACGCCCGACGAGTTGCCGGCATGGTGCACATGCTCAACCTGCTTGA
>DATNET010000348.1:0-4340 GCA_035606745.1 Tepidiformaceae bacterium | reverse complement strand
CGACGGGCAACCCCAAAGGCGTGCTCTACTCCCACCGCTCCACGGTCCTCCACACCATGGCCGTCTGCATGGCCGATACGTTGGGCATCTCCGAGCGCGACATCCTGTTACCAGTCGTGCCAATGTTTCACGTCAACGCCTGGGGCATGCCATTCGCGGCCGCGCTCACCGGCGCCCGCATGGTCTTTCCCGGCTCGAACTTGCAGCCCGAGACGTTGCTCGACCTCATGGCAAACGAACGCGTCACGCTGGCCGGCGGCGTGCCCACCATCTGGCTCGGCATTCTTGCGCTGCTCGATGCCAACCCGGGAAAGTGGGACCTTTCAGCCGTGCGGACGATGATCATCGGCGGCTCAGCCGCGCCGCCCGCGATGATCGATGGCTTCAAAAAGCGCCACGGCCTCACCGTCACGCATGCATGGGGGATGACTGAAATGAGCCCGATTGGCTCCCTCGCGCGCCTCAAGGACAACATGTTGAACAAGTCGGACGCCGAACAACTCCGCGTGCGTTCGACGCAGGGCTACCCGGTACCGTTTGTGGAAATACGCCACACTGCCGACGACGGCTCAGTGCTCCCATGGGACGGCGAGAGCATGGGCGAGCTCGAAGTCAAGGGGCCCTGGGTAGCCGCGGCGTACTACAACAGCGAAGAGCAGGATGACCGCTTCACGGCGGATGGATGGTTCAAAACAGGCGACATCGTCACGATCAACCGGGAAGGCTACCTGACCATCACTGACCGCTCGAAAGACGTCATCAAGTCTGGCGGCGAATGGATCAGCACGGTCGCGCTCGAAAATGCGTTGATGGCCCACCCTGCCGTCCTCGAAGCGGCGGTTTTCGCCGCTGTCCACCCCAAATGGGATGAGCGGCCGCTGGCCGCCATCGTCTTCAAGACGGGCCAATCGGCCACGAGCGACGAACTGCGGGCGGTGCTCGAACCGAATTTTGCGAAGTTCTGGCTGCCGGATGACTACCTGTTCGTGGAGGCCATTCCAAAGACTTCCACGGGGAAGTTTCAAAAGTTGAAGCTGCGCGAAGAGTACGGCGACTATCTCATGAAGCATGGCGCCACCGCTTAGCCGGGCCTGTACCCTCACCCGCACGTCAGAGTTGAGATGCCCGTAGGGCATCGCTACTATGATGCGGCTCCGCCCCCCGCAAGCTACGGGGCGGCTGAACTTGGAGCTGATTCGCAAGTGGACATAAACGGCGAGCACCGGTTCAACGCACCACCGGGTGCTGTTTGGGCGAAGCTCCTGGACCCGGCGGCCCTGCGTGCATCCATGCCCGGCTGCGAACGCTTCGACGAGGTTGGCCCGGATTCCTACGACGTCGTCGTCAAAGTCGGCATCTCGGCGATCAAAGGCACCTACCAGGGCAACGTCAAAGTGCAGGATGTACAACCGCAAACGTCGTATCGACTGGCAGTCTCTGGGAGCGGCAAGCCGGGCAGCGTCCAGGGTGGTGCCAACATGGTTTTGGCTGCCGATGGCGCGGGCACGCTCGTAAGGTACACCGGTGATGTCAAAGCACAGGGCGCCATCGCTCGGCTCGGCAGCAGGCTGCTTGGCGGCGCCGCCAAGCTCATGATTGGGCAGTTCTTCAAGGCGATGGAGAAACAGCTCGAACAACCAGCAGCCGGCGGACAGGCATCGCCCACCGTTTAGTCACAGGAGGCAGCTCACGTGTCCAATCGCATTCCCATCAGCGTCACCGTCAACGGCAAGGTGCAGGAAGCCGAGGTAGAACCGCGGCTCCTTCTGGCACACTTCCTTCGCGAGAACCTCGGCCTCACCGGCACCCACATCGGCTGCGACACCACCCAGTGTGGTGCGTGCACCGTGTTTGTCGACGGTCTCAGCGCAAAGTCCTGCACCGTCTTTGCCGTCCAGGCCGACGGTTCGGATGTCATGACCATCGAGGGCCTTGCCCCTGAAGGTGCGCTCCACCCGATGCAAGAAGGGTTCTGGGAAGAACACGGCCTCCAGTGCGGCTACTGCACACCCGGCATGATCATGTCGGGCGTCAGCTTGCTGAAGGAGAACCCCAACCCGACGGAGCAGGAGATCCGCGAGGGCATCGCGGGCAACCTCTGCCGTTGCACGGGGTATCAGCACATCGTCAACGCCATTCAGAACGCTGCCGGGCAGGCTGTCACTGCCCACGTCGGCGCACCCGCAAAGAAGGGGTAGAGCATGACAACCGTCGAACGGCCAATGCTTCCAAAACTTGTTGGCGACCGCATCAAGCGCCGCGAAGACCCACGCCTCATCCAGGGCAGAGGCACCTATGTGGACGACGTCAAGCTTCCCGGCATGCTTCACCTCGCCTTTAAGCGAAGCGACGTCGCGCACGGCAAGATCCTCAGCATCGATACCAGCGCGGCGGAAGCCATGCCTGGCGTCACTGCGGTCTACACGGGCGCCCAGGTCAAAGAATTCCTCGGACCGATGCCGATTGGTACGCCGTTCCCCGCACCCCCTCACTACTCAATGGCGGTCGACACCGTCCGGTACGGCGGCGAGCCCGTCGCAGTCGTCGTGGCGGCCGACCGCTATCTCGCCCGCGACGCTGCTGATGCGATCGTCGTCGAGTTCGAGACGCTCCCCGCCGTCATGGACCCGGAAGCCGCACTTGCCGGGCAACCGGCAATCCTGCACCCCGGTTTCACCAACATGCTGGGCCAATCGGACACGAATCTCGCGCTCATGATCCCCGCGGGCACGGGCGTCGATATGGCGACCATGCAGGTCGACAACTCGGCCATCGACGATGCTTTTGCCAAAGCGGAGGTGGTCATCTCCCAGCGCATGCTCAACCACCGGCTCGCACCCACCGCGATGGAAGCGCGCGGCGTGGTTGCCCACTACGAGCCGGGCAAGGACGAAATGACGATTTGGTCCTCGACCCAGAACCCGCATATGGTCCGCAGCAACATGGCCGGGCTGCTCGGCATGGGCGAAAACAAGATCCGGGTGATTGCGCCTGAAGTCGGAGGCGGTTTCGGCGCGAAGATCAATATCTATGGCGAAGACTATGTTGCCGCCGCCATCTCTCGAAGGCTCGGTCTGCCGCTCAAGTGGATCGAGGACCGCTCCGAGGCGTTCGTCGCCACCACACATGGCCGCGATATCCTGGGCTACATCGACATCGCCGCCACCAAAGAAGGCAAGGTTCTGGGCCTGCGGGCGAAGCTCATCGCCGACATTGGCGCCTACGAAATGCTGCTCACGGCGCTCGTGCCAACGCTTACCAACGGGATGCTTAGCTGCGTGTACGACATCCCCGCCATTCGCGCTGAGCTCTATGAGGTTTTCACCAACAAGACGCCCACCGACGCCTACCGCGGCGCCGGCCGCCCCGAGGGGATCTATTTCGTGGAGCGCGCGATGGACATGCTCGCCCGCGAACTCGACATGGACCCGGCCGAGCTCCGCAGGCGCAACTTCATCCAGCCCGACCAGTTTCCGTTCCTCACGCAGGCTGGTAACCAGTACGATTCCGGAAACTACGAACCGACGCTGGACGCCGCGCTCGAGCTCGCCGGCTGGGAAGAGCTGAAGCGCTTCCGCAACGAAGCGCGCGGGGAGGGTCGCCTCATCGGCCTGGGGCTCGCTTTCTATGTGGAAATCTGCGGCATCGGCGGCTGGGAGCACGCTTCCGTCACGGTCGAACGCGACGGCCGCGTGAGCGCCACCACCGGCACATCGCCGCACGGCCAGGGCCACGAAACGACATTCGCCCAGCTCATTTCGGGCCAGCTGGGGGTGCCGATGGAGAACATCACCATCGAGCACGGCGACACCGCCGTTGTCCGCCACGGCACGGGGACGTTCGGCAGCCGCTCGCAGGTCTCTGGTGGCACGGTGATGATGATCGCGGGCGGCAAGGTGAAAGACCGCATGGCGAAGTTCGCCGCGCACATGCTCGGCGCCCCGTTTGAAGATGTGGGCGCTTCGGAAGAGGATCTGCTCTTCGAAGATGGCATGATCTCGGTCAAAGGTTCACCTGGCCTCTCCAAGTCGTTCCAGGAGGTCGCGGGTTTTGCCTATATGGGCGCGGGCAACGCGGCCGCTGCCGGCATGACCTACCCGCCCGGCGAACAGGCGGGCCTTTCCGAAGAGGCGTTCTGGGAGCCCGGCGGGGCAACGTTCCCGTTCGGCTGCCACATCTCGATGGTCGAAGTTGACCGCGATACGGGCGAACTCAAGCTACTCAAGATGGTCGCGGTCGACGACTGCGGCACAATCGTCAACCCACTCATCGTCGATGGTCAGATACACGGAGGGCTCGCTCAGGGCATTGGCCAGGCCATGATCGAAGAGGTGGTCTAT
>DATNET010000344.1:0-2737 GCA_035606745.1 Tepidiformaceae bacterium | reverse complement strand
CGTCGTTCATTGCACCGTCACCAGGACGTCACCCTCGGAGACGCTTTGCCCAACGACTATCTCGACGCTTCCCACCCGCCCCGCACTCGGGCTCTCAATCGGGATCTCCATTTTCATGGATTCGATCACCGCCAGCTCATCGCCGGCACCGACCGCATCGCCAATCGCCACCGCGACCTCAAGCACCACACCCGTGACCGGCGCCCGGACCACAACACCGGCATCATTGCTCACGGTTCCTAACTCTACACGCCGGGACAGCGAGGCGGACGCCGCTCAAGCTGGCCGAACGCCTACACCAGCTCCAGCGACTCGCCCTCGTACTTCTTCGCCCCGCGCCGCATCTCCACGAGCTTACCCAGCTTGACCATGCAGTCGCTCACGCCCTTTTCGCCGTTGAGGGCATCGAAGTTCTGCATGCCGCAGACGTTGCAGCTGCCGTGATGGCAGTCCGCCACGGTTTCGTGGTTGTGCACATCCCGCCATTGCCCGCGCAAGTAGCTCTTCGTGACCCCGCATTCGACGTGGTCCCAGGGCAGCGGCTCGTGCGTGTCCCACTCCCGATGGGCGAACCAGTCGCCGTCAACGCCGGTGGCAGCAAACGCGTCGTGCCAGATCTGCGGCTGGAAGTACTCACTCCAGGCGTCGAACCGCGCCCCACGCCGCCAGGCCTCGTACACGGCCTCGCCCACGCGCCGGTCGCCCCTGCTCAGCACCGACTCGATGAAGCTGTCGCGCGGGTCGTTCCAACTGAACTCCACCCCTGCCGACCGGCAGCCGTCGCGCAGGAGCTGGTGTTTCGGCGCCAACTCTGCCGCCGTGTCCTGGCGCGCCCACTGGAACGGCGTGTGCGGTTTTGGAACGAGGTTGCTCGTGCTCACCCGCACGCGCGCCCGGCCGCCAACATACTTTCGCCCAATCGCCTTCACCTTCTGGCCCATCTCGATGATCCCGCCAACGTCGTCGAGCGTTTCCGTCGGCAGCCCAACCATGTAGTACATCTTGATGCCCGTCCACCCACGCTGAAACGCGTTCTCCGCCGCACCAAGCAGGTCTTCCTCGCTCACGAGCTTGTTGATCGCGTTGCGAAGGCGCTGGCTGCCAGCCTCCGGCGCGAGCGTCAGTGTGTGCTTCTTGCCGGTGGCCACCGCGTTCGCCACGTCCACTGAAAAGCTGTCGACACGCGTGCTCGGAATTCCGACCTTGAGGTCCGGGAAAGTCGAAGTCAGGCCCTGCACCATCGGCACAATCTGGCTGTGGTCGGTCGTGCTCAGGCTCAGCAGCGAAAGCTCGTCGTAGCCAGTGTTGGCCATCAGCTCGCGCGCTGCCTGCACCACCTCCTCTGGGCTGCGTTCACGCGTCGGCCGGTAAATCATCCCCGCCTGGCAGAACCGGCACCCCTGGGTACAGCCCCGTTGAATCTCCACCGCCGCACGGTCATGCACCGTCTGAAGGAACGGCACGATCGGCTTCACCAGCGCCGGTGGCAGCGTCTCCATGATCCGCCGCGTGATCTTCTTCGGAGCATCTGGAACAATCGGCTCGAGCCCAGCAAAGTGCCCCTGTCCGTCGTAATGCGCTTCGTAGAACGACGGCACGTACAGCCCTGGCAACTGCAAGAGCGCTCGCAAACGCTCACTCCTCGGCACGTTCCCCCGGCGCCATTCACGCACGAGATTCGCAATCTCGATGACCGCGTCCTCGCCTTCCCCGAGCACAAAGGCGTCGATGAACGGCGACAGCGGCTCCGGGTTGAACGCTCCGCTGCCGCCTGCAATGACGATCGGGTGCGCGTCCGTCCGCTCCGCGGCCCGCACCGGGATGCCCGCGAGGTCCAGCATGTTCAGCACGTTCGTATACGTCATCTCGTACTGCAGCGTGAAGCCGAGCACATCGAAGTCGGCGATCGGCCGGCGGTTTTCGAGGCTCCACAGCCGCGTCCCCTCGCGCCGCATCTCCGCTTCCATGTCTTCCCACGGCGCGAACACCCGCTCACACGTCACATCCTCGACCTTGTTGAGGATGTCGTAGAGGATGCCAAGGCCCATGTTCGACATCCCGATGTCGTAGCAGTCCGGGAACGAAAGCGCGATCCGCACCTCCGTTTGTCGCCAATCCTTGGTGACGCTGTTCCACTCGCCCCCGGTGTAGCGCGCCGGCTTCGAAACGCGCGAGAGCAGCTCTTCAATCGTTGCAGTCATGGAATCCTCCTGCCCGGAAGCACAGCACGAGCACCACCGGGCCAAGGATCCATGATAGGCGACCCGCCTCGCGGGGAGAACCGCCTGCCCAAACGCCCGCTGCACCCTCGAACGCAAGTGGAGCGAATGCTAGTGTCGCGGGATGGTTGATGCCGTCATCGTGGCCGCCGGCTCCTCGACCCGTTTCGGTGCCCAGGACAAGCTCTTCGCCGATCTCTGCGGCAAGCCGGTCATCGCCTGGTCCTTCGCCGCGTACGAAGCCACGCCCAGCATCGACCACATTGTGGTGGTGGCTGCAGATGGCAACGCCGGCCGCCTGCAAGCGCTCGGCGCTCAATGGGCCGCATCGAAGTTCACCGGCGTCGCCCCTGGCGGGCCAAGGCGGCGAGACTCCGTCGAATCCGGCCTCCGGGCTTGCTCCTCCCGTTATGTCGCGGTCCACGATGGCGCCCGGCCCCTCATTACACCCGATATCATCGAACGCTGCCTTACCGCTGCCCGCCGCCGCGCCGGCGCCATCACCGCCATGCCCGTCA
>DATNET010000342.1:0-3657 GCA_035606745.1 Tepidiformaceae bacterium | reverse complement strand
GGCTACTGGCCGAGCGGGAGGATGCCCTGCAACAACGACGCACAGCGCGAGAGCGGTTGCGACAGTGCGCTCCTGCACTCTTGGCCGGTTCGGCGGCCGTCACGGCGGCCGGTTCGGCGGCCGGCACGGCGGCCGACGGGGCGACGGGTCAAGAGCTGGAATCGCTGCTGGCGATGCTGGCGACCATCGACACCGCCACACTGGACGAGGAACTAGGGGCGATCACGGAGGAGTGGGAGGCGATTTCCGGGCGGCAGCGCGAACTGCTGATCGCGCAGGGCCGGTGGGAAAACGAGGCCGGGACGCTGGCGACCGACGAGCGCAGCTCCGAGCTTCGCGCGCAACGCGCCGAGCTCATTGAAGAGCTGCGGGAGAACGCAGAGCGCTGGGCGGTTGCGGCCGCCTCGCTGACGGTGCTGCGGGAGGCGCAAGCGACGTTCGAGCGAGAGCGCCAGCCGGGAGTGATCAGGCACGCGACGGAGTTCTTCAGCTGCATCTCGGACGGGCGGTATCGTGAGGTACGGGCACCGCTGGGCAAGCAGCAGGTGATGGTGCGAGAACCGGCCGGCACGTGGAAGTTGCCGGAACAGCTCAGCCGGGGCACACAGGAACAGCTCTACCTCGCACTGCGGTTCGGGCTCATACGGCAGTTCAACGAGCAGGAGACCACGCTGCCGGTGGTCGTGGACGACATCCTCGTGAACTTCGACCCGGAGCGCGCGGCGCGGACCGTGCGCGCCTTTGGGGAGCTTTCGCGGACGAACCAGGTCCTGGTCTTCACGTGCCACCCCCACATTCGGGACATGTTTTGCCGTGGGGTGCCGGGCACGCAGGTGATCGAACTGGGACGTTAGCGATGAGCAATGAGCAACGAGCAATGAGTTCGGCCCCGGAATGCGGCGCCACGCGGTCGAACGTTGCGGTCCTGAGCAATCAGCGATGAGTCCGTCGGTGGCAGGGGTGGCGGCTTCGCGGTAGAGTCGCGATTACCTGAATTGAAGACGAGGCCATCGAAAAATGACCGCTCCCCACGCGCATGCGACGGACCGCAAGTTGACCAAGGAAGAGATCGACGAGCTGCGAGACCGCACAACGGCGATCATGGAATCCGACATCTATCCGAACGAAGCGTTCTTCCATGAACACAACATTCGCCGCGACCCTGCGGGGGTCGCCCGGATCAAGGAGATCCAGGCGAAGACGAAGGCCGCGGGCATGTGGGCGCCGCATCTTCCGGCGGAAGCGGGCGGGATGGGCATCGGCTTTATGCCGTACGTCTACATGAACGAAATCCTCGGCCGCAGCCCGGTAGCGCCGATCGCGTTCGGGTCACAGGCGCCGGATTCGGGCAACGCGGAGATCCTCTGGCAGTTCGGTTCGAAGGAGTTGCAGGACCGGTACATGAAGCCGTTGGTGAACGGCGACATCTACTCCTGCTATTCGATGACAGAACCTGAAGTTTCCGGGGCGGACCCGACGAACCTCCAGACGACAGCCGTGCGCGATGGCGACGAGTGGGTGATCAACGGCCATAAGTGGTTCACCAGCCAGGGCGAGGGCGCGGCGTTCGCGATCGTGATGTGCGCGAGCGAACTGGACCAGCCGCCGCACCGGCGCATGAGCCAGATCGTCGTGCCGACAGACACGCCCGGCTTCCATATCATTCGGCCGGTGCCGGTGATGGGGGAGACGGACGGCTCGCATTGCGAGATCCGGTATACCGATGTGCGGGTGCCGATCACCAACGTCCTGGGCGAACCGGGCGGCGGCTTCCGGATCGCGCAGAAGCGGCTTGGGCCGGGGCGCATCCACCATTGCATGCGCTGGCTCGGGCAGATGCAACGGGCGTTCGAAATCATGGTCGAATATTCGCTGCACCGGGAGGTCTACGGGAGCACGCTTTCCGAGAAGCAGACGGTACAGAACTGGATTGCCGATTCGTACGTGGAAATCCAGGCGGCGCGGCTGCTGACGTTGAATGCGGCCGCAAAGATCGACCAGGGCGACGAAGCACGGGTCGAGATCTCGGCGATTAAGTTCTTTGGGGCGAAAGTGCTGCACGACGTCATTGACCGGGCGATCCAGGTGCACGGTGCGCGGGGCGTTTCCGGCGACACACCGTTGGAATCGATGTACCGCAACGCCCGGGCGGCGCGAATCTACGACGGTCCGGACGAGTCGCATCGGATGGTGGTGTCGCGGCGGATTCTGCAGAGCTTCAAAGCTGGCAACCGTTGGGATTTCGGCGTCTAGCGTCCGCTTTCGCGCGGAAGCGCTCGCCCGGTCTGGAGGCTGACCATGGAACTGGATGAAATTCGCCAGCGTTTGCAAGCGTTCGCGAAAGCACATCTCGGCGACGAGCTTGCAGAGGTCGTGCACGTGGAGCCGGGGCCCGGCCACGCCGGCTTTTCGTACCTGTTCGATGTGAGCTCCGGAGGGGCCGTTAGCCGCTACTTCCTGCGGTTGCCGCCACCCGGCGTGAAGCTCGAAGGCACGGCCGATGTGCTGCGCCAGGCGTGCTCGATCCGGTCGCTCGAAGGCTCGGCGGTGCCGCATGCGCGGATTATCTGGTCGGGCGACGACCCGCAGTGGTTCGGCGTGCCCTACATCGTCCAGCCCCGGATGGAGGGCGATGTGTTGCGCGGCGATTGGCTCACCTCATTCTCGCAGCCACAGCGGGTAGAGATGGCGCGGCAGGCGATGACTGCGTTGGCGGGCATCCATCGGGTGGATTGGCGGGCGAGGTGCCAGTATCTCGGGGCACCGATGGAGTTCGAGCCGGATGTGGTGCGCTGGGACCGCTTTTACGAACGTGCGGCGGAGCAAGAACAGCTGGCGCTGCAGCCGCGGGTGCGGCAGCTGTTGTTAGACAACATCCCGGCTGGCGCGAATATCGGGCTGTTCCACGGCGATTTCCAGTGGGCGAACCTGATGTTCAACGCTGAGGCGAAGTTAGTGGCGGTGATCGACTGGGAGCTCACGGGGATCGGCGCCACGTTGAACGACGTTGGCTGGATTTGCGCGTTCAACGAGCCTCGCGCGTGGGCGCATGAGGGCGCTACGAGCGGCGGCTTGATGCCCGTGGCCGACGAGCTGGAAGCGATGTACCGCGACGCCTGGGGCGCGGATGCCGGCCCGGATCCCGGCAACATTCGCTGGTTCAAGGCGCTGGCCGTCTATAAGTTCGGCATCATCACGGGGTTCAACCTGATGCTGCATCGTCGCGGCAAGCGCGATGACCCGCACTGGGAACTGATGACACCGTCGATGAAATCGAACATGGAATACGCGCTGGAGATGTTGACGGGCGGATAGAGCCGGCCAACCCATGCCCGTTGGCTCTGACGATCATCGATTCGATATCTTGGACGCGGGTGCTTGCGGGCCGTATCGTTTCTGTACGCCACCACTGGCACTGGGTCACGCACTCGCTGGCGCTTTCGAATGGAGTCACGTATGTCCGAACCGCGCACGATCTCGCAGAAGATCTGGGACAACCATCTTGTCAAAGAGGAGCCGGGGAAGCCCGACCTGCTCTACATCGACCTGCATCTCGTCCATGAAGTGACGAGCCCGCAGGCGTTCGAAGGCCTGCGCCTCTCCGGCCGCAAAGTGCATGCGCCCGACAAGACGTTGTGCGTGGTCGATCACAATGTG
>DATNET010000338.1:0-5076 GCA_035606745.1 Tepidiformaceae bacterium | reverse complement strand
CTCAACGGGCTCGTCGGGCCGCGCGGCACGTTCAAGAGTCTCCAGGATGAGTACACCAACGTCATCAAGAGCCTCGAACAACGCAAAGCGCAGGTCCAGGCCTCGGTCGATGCGCAGGTCGCGATGTGGCAGCGGAAGTTCACCCTCATGGAGCAGGCCGAGGCGCACGCATCGCAGATTTCTACGCTGCTCACCCAACGCTTCCAGGCCAGCAAGAACACCAACTGACCGTCGTTCGCTCAGGGCGTCGCTGGCTCACCTGCCCGAAGAGCCTTCGCATCGCCCTCCACGTGCACGACCGGTAGCGCCCGCTGAAGCCAGCCCGGCAACCACCAGTTCGCCCGGCCCAGCAGCTCCATCGTCGCCGGCACCAACACGAGCCGCACGACCGTCGCATCGATAAACACGGCGAACGCCAGCCCGAAGCCGAACAGCTTGAGCGAACGGTCCGAACCGAGGATGAAGCTCGCGAAGACGCACACCATGATCGCCGCCGCCGCCGTAATCACCCGTGCCGTCGCCGCGAGGCCGTCGGCCACCGCCTGGCCGTTGTCACCAGAGTGGTCGTATTCCTCCCGGATCCGCGAAAGTAAGAACACTTCGTAGTCCATCGAGAGCCCGAAGACGATGGCGAATAGCATCATCGGCTCCCACGCCTCGATCGGCCCCTGGCGGCCAATGCCGATGATGCTGCCGCCCCATCCCCATTGGAACACCGCCACCATCGCGCCGAACGCCGCGCCGATCGAAAGCATGTTCATGATCACCGCTTTCAGCGGCACCAACACGCTTCGGAACACGGTCATGAGGAGAAGGAACGAAAGCGCCAGCACCGCGCCGAAGAAGATTGGCAACTTCTCGGCCGTGTACGCCGCGAAATCCTCCGCGCCAGCGGACATACCACCCAGCTTGACGACCGCCGTGCTCCCCGCGATCGAGCTCGGGATGACGTTGTCACGGATGTTGTGTACGAGGTCCCCGGTCGCCTTGTCCTGCGGCGCCGTCGTTGGGATGACCGTGAGGATCGCGGCTTTGCCGCTCGCGTTCGGCTGCGGCGGCGTCGCAAACGCCACCCCGGGCGTCTTGTTGAGCTGTGCCGAAAGGCGTTGCAACGCAGCCATGTCCTGCCCGCCCGGCGTTTCCGCGGCGATCACCAGCGGTCCGTTGAAGCCCGGCCCAAAACCCTGCGAGAGCAGGTCATACGCCTGCCGCGTCGTATCCGAAGTCGGGCGATTCCCAGCATCGGAGAAGCCCAGGCGCATCGCCAGGACGGGGCTCGCCAACACCAGCAGCAGGACGACCGACCCCAGCGCCGCGGGCCAGGGATGCCGCTGGATGACGCGGCTCCAGCGGTACCAGAACGATGCCTCCGCCTTCTTTTCGGCGCTCCCGCGATGCGGCAGGCCGAAGCGGTCGATCTTCGTGCCCACGAACCCGAGCAGCGCAGGCAGCAGCGTGAGCGCCGCGATCATCGTCATCAGCACAGCCAGCGCCGCGCCCGTCGCCACGCTTCGCATCAGCGAAAGGTTCATGAAGAACATTCCGAGCACCGCGATCACGACCGTGATGCCCGCGAACAGCACGGCTCGCCCTGCCGTGTTCATCGCCCGCGCGACGGCATCTTCGGCTGCAAGCCCGTCATGCATGCCCTGCCGGAACCGCGACACGATGAGCAAGGCGTAATCGATTCCCACGCCGATGCCGAGCATCGCCGCCACTTCGGTCGTGAAGTTCGGTACCGCGAGGATGCGTGTGGTCAGCCCCACAAGTGCGGCGCCACATCCCACGCCAAACAGCGCGGTCACGATTGGCAGTCCCATCGCGAACAAGGAACCGAATGCGATGAGCAGGATGATGATCGCCGCCACGATCCCGATCGCTTCACTCACGCCGACGGGAGGGGCAGCAAACATGTCGCCGCCGAGTTCCACCTTCAGCCCGGGGACGTTTACCTCGTTGCGCAACGTCTTGATGTCGTTCGCCGCCGAGGTGTAGCCCTCCTGGCTGCGGTCGCCAAAGTTCACGGTCGCGTACGCGATATCGCCATTCTTCGCGATCTGACGAGCACCCCCCGCGCCGTACGGGCTCGTCACCGAAACATTGCTCACATTCGATTGGATTTTGGTGAACAGCCCTTCCATGGCCGTCTTCACCGCCGGGTCGTCAACACCTCGAGCGTCCTGGAAGACGATCTGCCCCTGAGCGCCCGCCCGGTCGCCGAAGCCGTTCGCCTGGAGGATGTCGATCGCAGCCTGGCTCTCCGATCCCGGGAGCTTGAACTCAGTCTTGTAGGGGCCGCCCAGCAACGACGAAAGTGCCCACAACGCGATGATCAGGGCCACCCAGCTCACCACGACGATGCGACGGTGCCGATAACAAACGCTCGTCAGTGCTCGAAACATGTGCTCGTCCTCCATGGCCGCGGTCCGGGACTCCCCGCGATGGCAGTGCGTTTCAGGTTACCGGACTGGTACTGACAGCATCATGTCAACAGTCCGAAAGCGAACTCGATCCACGCCTAACGGTTGGCTGGGCCAACGTTGGCGACAAATTGGTGTGAAGCGAGCCGGGACGATCGTCGCCGATTCGTGCATGAACGTCAACTGCGTACTTAAGGAACTTAATAGTCGACTGCATATTGTCACGTACGTTACCTCCTCCGCCGGCGTCTCTTCGGAGTCCCGGCTTTGCTGGCACGCGCCCTCAAGCCGTTTTATAGTACGATTATCTCTGCCCGACTAAGTAACTGACACCGTCAATTACTGCCGCTGGTAACCATATTGGAGGCGACGCCGTCATGTCAACCACCCCCTTTCCCCATGGCGACGCTCCGTCCCCCGAAAAGCACCCTGCCGATGAAGCCGCCTTCGCCGTGGCGTTCGGAACCAGCGAGCCCAATTCCGCCGCCGCCGCTCTCGTCCGCGAACTGCACCTCTATAGCACCCACAACGCACTCTTCAGCGATGCCGTCGCCCAGCGCCTTGGAATTAACTCCACCGATATGGAGTGCGTTGATCTCCTTCACCTCTTTGGCGCGATGACGCCCAGCCGGCTCGCCCAGCTCACCGGACTCACCACCGGCGCCATCACCCGCCTCGTCGACCGCCTTGAGCGCGGCGGGTGGGTGCGGCGTTTGCCCGACCTCCAGGATCGCCGCAGCGTCACGATCGAGCCACTCCACGGCACTCGAACCAGCCCCGCCTGGGCACACTTCAAGGGTATGGCCGCGCGCATGGCTCAGCTCATTGGCGAATACGATGCCTCGCAGCTCGAACTCATCACCGAATTCACTCGCCGCAGCAACGAAATCCTCCGCGATGAAGCGGCCCGGCTGCGCCAGGGCGAACCGGGCGCCGCGTCCGGCGGCTAAGTCCGGCGGCCCCATCTCAGTCGTGGCTAAAAAACCGGCGCAGTTCGCTGCTCGCATCCGCGCCATGGATCACGGCCGCTGACTGCCTCCAGGCTGCGTCCTCTTTCAGCCCTCTCGCCCAACGAGTAGGCTTGCCCCATCAATTTCGGTATAGAGGAGTCTCCCAGGAATCCCTGGAAAACTCGAAGGCAAGACTGCAATCATCACGGGCGCCGGCCGCGGCATCGGCCGCGAAGTCGCCCTCCGATTCGCCAGCGAAGGCGCGCGCGTCATCGTCAACGACCTCGGCGTCTCCGTTGACGGCGAAGGCAAAGACGACACCCCCGCCCAGCAGGTCGTCAACGAAATCAAGTCGCGGGGCGGCATCGCCCTCGCCAACTACAACGACGTCTCGGACATGGACCAGGCCGAAGATCTCGTCCGCCAGGCGCTCAACGAGTGGGGCCAGCTCGATGTCCTCGTCAACGTCGCCGGCATCCTCCGCGACCGCATGATCTTCAACATGACCGGCGAAGAGTGGGATGCCGTCGTCCGCGTCCACATGCGCGGCACCTTCGCCACCACGCGGTTCGCCTCCATCCATTGGCGCACCGCCCGCCAGGGCGGCCGGCTTATCAATTTCACCTCGGGCTCCGGTCTTTTTGGCGCCCCGGGCCAGCCAAACTACGCCGCTGCCAAGATGGGCATCTGGGGCTTTACTCTGAGTTGTGCCCGCGCCCTTGGCCGCTACGGCGTGACCGCTAACAGCATCGGCCCGGGCGCCGCCACGCGCATGACCGATACCGTCCCACAGGAACGCCGCCGTGGCGGCCTCTCCAACGAAGACATGGAGCGCAGCCCGGCGAACGTCGCTACCCCGCTCGTCTATCTCGCCAGCGATGAGGGCAAATGGGTCACTGGCCGCTGCTTCGGCATCAGCGGGTACCGCATCACCCTCTACTCGCAGATCGAATCGCAGATCATCCTGCAGGGCAGCAAGCCCTGGGAGGTCCAGGAGCTCTTCGACCGCTTCGAACCCACCTTCGCCAGCGCCTTCCCCGACCGCCAGCGCGCCGCCGGCCAGCCTGCCGCACCCGCCCCAGTCCAGGCCTAGCGCGGGCCCCACGCAGCTTGAACCACGCCGAAGAGATCGCGCGCCTGCAGCCGTTCGTGGAGCGGGCGCGCGACTTTTCCGGCTGGGACCTCGGCTTCATCGAAGTGCGCCTGCTCGACCCCGGGCCGCCGTGGGATTACGAAGCGCTCGCCGCCGGCCGCGTGCGCCATGCCCGCCAGGGCGTGGATTTCGGCACGGGCGGCGGCGAGGTCTTGCAGCGAATACTTGGGCACGTCCAGAGACGTGATGGCTCATTCCTCGCGACCGAACAATGGGTCGTCAACGCCCCCGTGGCCCGCGACCGGCTGCGCGCCCTCGGCATCCCCGTCCTGCGCTGCGATTCCGAACGTCCACCCCTGCGCGGCGCCGCATTCGACCTCGTCCTCAGCCGCCACGAAGCGATCGACCCCACGGAGGTCGACCGTGTGCTCGCGCCGGGCGGCACCTTCCTCACCCAGCAGGTCACGCCGGATGTCTGGCCCGAGCTGCGCCCATTCTTCCCGCGCGCCACCGTCTTCCCCGACCACTACCGTGGCTACGCGGCCTGGTTCGAAGCTCACGGCTACGCGGTCACGCTCCGCCGCCACGACTACCGTGTCACCTGGGCAAGCCT
>DATNET010000326.1:0-2382 GCA_035606745.1 Tepidiformaceae bacterium | reverse complement strand
CGTGGGGGGGAATGAGGCGTCAGTCGCAGTGGCCCGCCGGGCTGGGTTTGTCTACGAGGGGACGATGCGCTCACACGGCGTTTGGCAGGGCGAGCGTTGCGACGTGATGTGGTTCGCCGCGCTGCCACTTGAATGGCCCAGGCGTGAACCGGATGAACAACCCTGATCGGAGAACAACCTGCCAATCTGAAGTGTGGACGTAGGGACGGGTCGCTAGTGGCGCGCCGAGCGCCAGGCGCCGCGCTAGCGGCGTAGGATGACCGCGTGAGTGCTCAACCGTTCGCAGGGATCCGGGTCGTCGAATTTGGCCAGTTCATAGCGGTGCCCTTCGCCGCACAGCTACTTTCGGAGGGCGGCGCGCATGTCATCAAGGTTGAATCGCTTGAGGGTGACCCCACACGCCACCTCGCTCCCCTCGCACCAGGCGAGACACGACACTTCATCTCGCGTAATCGCGGGAAACACTCACTTCCGCTCGAACTCAAGCATCCCGGCGCCCAGCGGGTGATGGAAGCGCTCGTCGCCAGTGCCGATATTGTCCTCACGAACCTTCGTCCCGGGCTGGCCCTGGACCTTGGCCTGGACTACGCGATCCTGTCGCAGCGCTATCCGCGGCTGATAGTGGGAAATGTCACCGCGTTCGGACATCATGGTCCGGACGCGGGGCTGGCCGGGATGGACCTCGTCATGCAAGCGCGCAGCGGCCTCATGGTTGCAGCGGGCAAGGTCAGCAACGGCATCCCCCAGGCGGCGGACCCGCCGCTCATCGACTACATGTGCGCGATGATGCTCGCTTTCGGCCTCGCCTCGGCGCTTTTCCGGCGCGAGCGCACGGGTCGGGGCGGCGAGGTCGATGTGGCGTTGCTGATGGCCGCGCTCACGCTCCAGAACAACAGCTTCGCACGCGTCGAACGGGTGGATGGCCCCGTCCATGCCGCCGTTCTCGACCAGCTCGCCGCACTTCGTGAAGCAGGTGCACCGTTCGCCGAGCAGGCCGCCACACTTCCATCAATCCGAACGAACTCGATGTCGAGCGTTTACTACCGCACCTACGCAACGAAGGATTCGGCCATCGCCATCGCCTGTGTTAGCCCGGCCCTGCAGCGCCGCCTGATGACCACTCTCGCGATGGAGGATGCGGCCCAACGCGGCGGTGTTGAGCGCCCCGACCTTCCCGGCCATTACGGTCGACTCCAGGGAGAGATGGAGGCGCTCTTCGCCTCGCGGACCACACAGGAATGGCAAAGGACGTTCGAAGCCGCCGGCGTCCCGGCATCGTCGGTCAAGTTCCCCGTGGAACTTGCTGATGACCCCCAGGTCACTGCGAACGGCTTCGTCCACGATGTCGAACATCCCACCGTGGGCGCGGTGCGAGTGCTCGCGCCGCCCGTGCGGCTCGACGGCGGCGGCTTCGTGCCAGCGCCCGCCACTGCAGCGTTCGCATCGGAAACGCACGCGATACTGACCGAGCTAGGGTTCGACGAAGACGACATCGAAGAGCTCATCAACTCGGGAGCCACGCGATGGCAGGCCGTGGAAGGCACGCGAGAGTAAACATGGGACGTTTGGATCTCTTTTTTCGCAGCGTCAACAGCGTACGATGTGGGGAGGTTCCGGAACTTGGAGTACAAACATGATCGGTGATATCGGCATTCCAGAGCTTCTCATCATCCTCGCGGTGGTGATGCTGCTCTTCGGCGCAGGAAAGATCAGTTCCCTCGGCAAAGATCTTGGGACGAGCGTCAAGGAGTTCAAGAAGGCCATCAAGGACGAAGATGCTGATAACGGCGCCAAGCCGGGTACAACTTCGACCGCGACGCCCACCTACCAGGTGTTGGATGCGCAGCCTCAGCAGCAGTACGTGGCGCAGCCACCGCCCCAACAGTACGTGCCGGCACAGCCGCCCATGCAGCAGGCCGCCCCGCCAGCGCAGCCAGTGGCGCCCGCACCAGCCCAACCTGCTCCGCCAGCGCGCGGTCCGAATGTCTTTTAGCCGCTAACTCGCGGCACGTTCCGAGCACGAAGAGGCCAGCGGTTTCGCTGGCCTTTTTTGCTTGTCGAAGGGCCGCCAGCCCGGTGGCGCGTTTGCGTTCTCCGGCTACCATGGCGCCCATGAAGGTGCTCGTCCTCGGTGCGAATGGCCAGCTCGGCTCCGACATCATGCGGCTCTGGCAGGACCCAGCCGTCGAAGTTATCTCAGCCACGCGTGCGGATGCGGATGTCACCGACGCTGCCGCCATCGCCGCGCTTATCGATCGCAGCCGGCCGGATGCCGTGGTCAACACAACGGCGTTCCACAACCTCCCGATCGCCGAACAGGACCCCGGCAGTTGTTTTCGCGTCAACGTCATCGGCGGCTGGAACGTCGCTCGGGCCGCTCAC
>DATNET010000318.1:0-4436 GCA_035606745.1 Tepidiformaceae bacterium | reverse complement strand
ATTTGGCCTTGATAGAGGCGGTTGTAGTGCAGATTCGCGTACATGAACGGTCCAAGCGCCCCAGTCACCACGAATGGAGCGCAGACCGCCAGGCACGACGCAGCCCCGCCCACCGCGATCGCTATCACCCTCTTGACGGCTCCGCTCCATTGTTCTCCATGTAGGGCCGCCCCAAGAACCGGTATTGCAGCCAGCGCAACAATATTGGGAAGGGCCACCGGTTTCGTCATCACCGCGACGCCGCCGAACAGCCCGGCGACGAGGCACCAGCGTAGCGGGGCATGGCGCCGCGACTCCAAGAACGCTACGAGCGCCAACACCATCGGCAAAAGGGTGAACGGCTCGGTGTTCATGCCCGGGTTGATGGCCGCCACACCGGTCGAGAGGGCGAACGTCGCGGCGCCGAGCCAGCCGGCACGCCGCCCGTAGAGCATCGAGCAGGCGCGGAAAAGCACCAGAGTGATCGCTGCCAGCACGAGCGCGCCCATGAGCCGCGGAGCAACGACGTTGTCGCCGAACACCCGGAAACTCAGCGCGTACCACCCGTAAATCCCCGGCGGCTTGTGGTCGAAAAGATCTCGATAGGGCAGCAGACCATGGGTCAGACCCTGAGCGACGGTGGCGTAGGCGCCCTCGTCACGGTCGAACGGTTCGTGCATGAACGGCAGCATGAGCAGGATCGGGACGGCGACGATGGCGGCGAGCCCGACCGTTGCCGCCACGCGCCAGGCGAACGCTCGCAGTCGCGGCAGCCCATCAATGGCGCCTGCATCCCGCCCGGCCATCGGCTCAGCAACCGCCATACCCGGCTATAGTCGACACGCGAACCGATTCTGTTTAGCCGTGCTACGCGTCCCGGACCGGAACGATCTGCCGCGCCATCCAGTAAACTGACGTTTTCACCTGACCAAAACCTCGTTGGCCCGAACCCAGCTGGAGGAGACCTACCATGAGCGGTGACCGCGCCGACATCCTTCCGTTCGAAGCAACCGAAACCACGCTGCCGAATGGGCTACGCATCATCGTTGTGCCAACCGGCTTCCCGAACCTCGTATCACTTCAGATACCCGTCCAAACGGGTTCTCGCAACGAAGTCGAACCAGGGAAATCCGGATTCGCCCACTTCTTCGAACATGTGATGTTCCGCGGCACCGAGCGGTTCTCCTCCGAGGCCTACCAGGAGATCGTGACGCGGACGGGAGCGCGCCAGAACGCCTACACGACGGACGACTACACGAATTACCACATGACGTTCGCCCGCGAGGACCTCAAAACCGTCCTCGAACTTGAAGCCGACCGCTTCATGAACCTTCGGTACTCGGAGGAGGACTTCAAGACCGAAGCACGTGCGGTACTCGGCGAATACAACAAGAACAGCGCCGACCCACTCAACAAGCTCATCGAAGTGCAACGCGATTCGGCCTATACCACGCACACGTACAAGCACACCACGATGGGCTTCATCCGCGACATCGAAGAGATGCCCAACCAGTTCGAATATTCGCGCACCTTCTTCGACCGCTGGTACAGGCCCGAGTATACGACCGTAATCGTCACCGGGGATGTCGAGCCGGCAGCCACGGTTGCTCTCGTGGAAAAGTTCTGGGGTGCCTGGCAATCCGGCAATGCCGCTCCGACGATCATCCCCCAGGAGCCGCCTGCCGAGGGCCCCATCGTAGCGCACGTCCCGTGGACGACGGCCACGCTTCCGTGGGTGACCGTTGCGTTTCACGGGCCTGCATTCTCGTCCGTCGAAAAGGAGTACGCCGCGCTCGATACACTCCTGGACCTCTGGTTCGGCGAAACGTCGGACTTGTACCAGCGCCTCGTGGAACGCGACCAACTGGTCGACCAACTCTTCCCCTACAACCCGGCGCAGCAAGACCCGGGCCTCGCGACCGTCATGGCTCGCGTTAAACGCCCCGAGGATGCGGTCCTCGTGCGGGATGCGATTCTCAAAACCGTGGCCGAGGCGCGCACCGAAGCGGTAACGCGCGTGCGGCTGGAGGAGGCGAAGTCGAATTCGCGGTACGGCTTCGCGCGCACGCTCGATAACTCCGAATCGATCGCGGCCACGCTCGCCAGGTATGTACGGTTCGGCCGTTCCTACCAGACGCTGAACGAACTGTTCCGCGTGTTCGATGCCCTCACCCCTGAAGATCTCCTCGCCGCGGCCGCGCGCTACTTCACCGATGCCAACATGGTCGTGACCACGCTCTCCCAGGAAGAACTTCCGCAGGCGCTTCTCGGCGAGCCTCCGGCGTTGGCAAGCTACGCCCCAACATCGTCGTCTGGCCCGGAAGTTCCCGTAGTTTCGCTCCCCTCAAAGTCGGCGCTCCTGAGCATAAAGCTGCAGTTCGGGGCCGGTTCGGCCCACGACCCGGCCGGCAAAGAGGGTCTCGCCGCGCTTGCCGCCAGCATGATCGCCGACGCAGGCAGCGAGCGTCAGCGAATCAACGAGATCAACCGCGCCCTGTTCCCCATGGCGGGCTCTCTAAACGCCCGTGTCGACCGGGAAATGACGACGTTCAGTGCCTCCATTCACGTCGACAACGTCTCGGCGTTCGCGGATATCGTTTTGCCCCAGCTCCTCGAACCCGGGTATCGGGAAGAGGACTTCGCGCGCTTGAAATCCCAACAACTCAACGAGCTGGTACAGGACCTTCGTGCCAACAATGAAGAGGAGCTCGCGAAAGAGCGCCTGCAGCAGACGGTCTTCGCTGGCACGCCGTACGGGCATCCGACACTCGGCTCCATCGCTGGCATCGAATCGCTCACGCTCGACGATGTTCGCGGCTTCGTAACAGGCGCCTACACGCAGGAAAATCTCATCATCGGGCTCGCTGGCGATGTGCCGCCGTCGTTTGCCGAACGCCTGCAACGCGAGCTTCTGGCTCTACCCTCGGGCAAGCCGCTCACCCCGCCGATGGTGACGCCGCGCAGCCCACGAGGTCTCGAAATCGAGATTATTGCCAAGGAGACTCGAGCGACCGCGATTTCGCTCGGCTGGCCGATACCCGTGACTCGCAACCATCCCGACTTCCCTGCGCTCTGGCTCGCACGAGCCTGGCTCGGGGAGCATCGCGCGTCCAACGGCCGCCTCTATCAGCGTCTCCGCGAAATCCGGGGAATGAATTACGGCGACTACGCCTACATCGAAGCGTTCCCCGGAGGGATGTACGGCTTCTTCCCGGCGCCAAACCTCGCTCGTCGAGCGCAGATCTTCGAGGTTTGGATTCGCCCCGTGCGTCCCGAGCAGGCAGTCATCGCGCTCAAGATTGCGCTCCATGAGTTGGAGCAGCTTTCGCTCCACGGCCTTTCCTCGGAGGACTTCGAAGACACACGCCAGTATCTTTCGAAAAACGTGTTCGTGATGACCAAGACGCAGGAGCAACAGCTCGGTTACGCGCTCGACAGCCGCTGGTACGGCATCGGGGAGTTCACGTCCTATATGCGCGAACGGTTGGGCGAGCTCACCCGCGAAAGCGTCAACGAAGTCATCAAACGCTACATCTCGGCTGACAACGCATTTGTCGTGGCGGTGTCTGGTGAGGCTGAAGCGCTGCGCACGGAACTGCTTTCACGCACGTTCACACCAATAACGTATGACGCGCCCAAACCCGAGAGTCTGCTCATCGAAGATCGGCTGATCGGCGCACGCCAACTCAGCGTAACGCTGGATTCTGTGCGCGTTGTCCCGGCCGAAGACGTCTTCGCAGGCTAAACAGACGCGCCATACCGCGAGAGCTGGCCTCGCAGCGAGCTCACGTCCGCCACGGGCAGTTGGCATGCCATGTCCTCGCATACGTAAGCCAACGCACCCGTCTCCACGGCTCGGCCTTCCAACATCGGTAGCCCCACAGCATCTTCCGATGGCGCCACGAGGAGCCATGGCCGGTACTCCCGCGCAACCTCGCGTTCGAGCGGCTCGCGCGAAGCGCCATCCCCAACGATCGCGACTTCTCGGTGCGGCGCGAGTGCGAATTCGACGGCCTGCAGCAGCGTCCCGAACCCACTCGCAGCCTGCACGAGATGGTCAGAGACCAGGCCCACGACCTCGTCGAGGTAGCCACCCCATTCTGGACGGTCGTAGTAGCGGCCGAGCCATTGGCCGAGCAGCGCGGCCGCCCCGTTGCCGCTTGGAGTAGCCGCATCGAAGAGCGGTTTCTGGCGGACCAAGAGCTCCTCGCCACCCGCGCCAGCCTCGAAGAATCCACCCGAGGCTGCGTCGTGGAACCGCGCGAGGATGCACTCGAACAGCTCCCGTGCCCATCCAAGCCTGGTTAATTCGCCGGTGAGCTTGAACAGCTCGACCAGGCCAAGCCCGTAATACGCGTAGTCTTCGAGCAGCCCGTCGACGCTTGCGCGTCCGGCCTTGTACGTGTGCAGCAAACGACTTTCCCGCCACAGACGCTGCCGTACGAACGCCGCATTTG
>DATNET010000623.1:0-3825 GCA_035606745.1 Tepidiformaceae bacterium | reverse complement strand
GGCTGCGGCCGCCTTGACGAGAGACGAGAGACGAGAGACGAGAGGCGTGGTACGAGGCGGCTTGGGTCGCTGTGGCGCGCGGGGTGGGTTGAGCGAGCGAGCTTGCGTTGGAGACGGTCGAAGCGGGGGTGCAAATATGCCGCGTAAGGGTGGCTGACGGTATGCTCTCGGGATGGAAATCAGCTGGCTCGGCCGTTCTTGTTTTCGATTGAAAGGCCGCGATGGCGTTGTCCTGACCGACCCGTGCCCGCCTTCGAGCGGGTATCACATTGGCAAGCAGGATGCCGATGTGGTGACGCTGAGCCGCCGCGATGAACCGGACTACAGCTACCTTGGCGCGGTGACCGGAGACCCGATCGTGTTGGATGCCCCGGGCGAATACGAAAAGGGCGGAATTCTGATTACGGGCGTGGCTTCAAAGCGGCCGGACGGCGCCCGCAACGTGATGTTTATCTTCGAAGTGGATGGCATCCGGATTGGCCATCTCGGGTTGCCGGGACCGGCGGGGCCTCCGGGGCTCGATGAATGGAAGAAAGTGGACATCTTGCTGATGCCCGTGGGCGGAGGCAATTCGATGGGCGGAACCGCCGCGTCAGACGTCATGACGGCGATCGACCCACAAATCGCCATCCCGATGCACTTCAAGACGGATGCGGAGACGCTCGAACTTGAGCCGATCGAGAAGTTCCTCAAGGAAACGGGGGCGAAGCCGGAGCCACAGCCACGGCTCCAGGTCACACGCAGCAGCCTGCCATCGAACCTGACAGTGATGCTGCTCCAGCCGAAGGGCTAGGCGCCCCGCGCCCCGGATTTTAGCGGGGTTTCGTCGCGAAGAAGCGGAAGCGGTCGTTGACGGTCTCGACGACCACGGTCGCGAAGCCAGCGGCGGTCAGCCGCGCCTCGAACGAAACGGGGTCGATGGGCACGAAGATGTCATCCTCATGGGCAGCGCGCCGGCTGGGCGTGTCGATACCGTCGCTGCCGAGGAAGATGCCGCCGGGCTTCAGCACCCGGCAGAGCTCGGCCAGCATTCGGTCCTGGAGTGCAACGCTGGGCAGATGGTGGAGCATGGTGAAGGAGCCGGCGGCCGAGAACCGGCCAGCTTCGAACGGCATCGCCGTGGCATCGGCCTGAACGACCTCGACGTTCGTGCCAGCAAGGCGCGTTGCCAGCCTGGTAGCGAGCGCTTCGTCGAGTTCGACGGCTGTGAGCCTGGGCACGCGCTTACGCAGGACGTCTGTGGTCAGGCCGGGGCCCGAACCGACCTCAAGCATATCGTCGCCGAGGTCGTGGTGACCGAGGACCCATGGAAGCATCTCTTCTTCCACGACGCGGGCCCACTCGGGGCTCGAACAAAAGACCAGGTGTTGCGCGTTCATTTTGACGCCTCCGTCGGACGCGGCTTCGCGGCGTGCCGCTCGAAGAGCGGCGGAGCAGAGCAGCCGGGGCAGGATATGTCCCGCGGCAGCTACCGATCAATCGCCGCCGATCGCCTACACTATGCGCTATGACGACCGCGATCTCCTCCATGCGCGAACGTGCTGCCGCGGCGCGGGTGGCCTCGAAGCGTTTGGCGACGCTTTCCAGCGCTGCCCGTGATGGTGCGCTGCTGCGCATCGCCGACCTGATCGAATTGGAGCAGTCGGCGGTGCTGGCGGCCAACGCCGAGGACCTCGAAGAGGGCCGGCGGCTGGGCCTGGACGATTACTTCCTCGAACGGCTCACGCTTTCGCCAGCACGGCTAGAGGGCATCGCCCGCGACACGCGGACCGTGGCGGCGCTGCCCGACCCAGTTGGCGAAATGTTCGACACGCGAACGCTGCCCAATGGTCTGCTCATTGGACGGCGGCGGGTGCCATTGGGCGTGATCGCGTGCATCTATGAAGCGCGGCCGAACGTCACGGTGGATATCGCGGTGCTGGCACTGAAGAGTGGGAACGGCAGCCTGTTGAGGGGTGGCAAGGAAGCCCGGCGGAGCAACGCGGCGCTAGGAGAGCTGCTGCAGCGTGCTCTGGAGGCCAGCGAAGTGCCGAGCGACGCCATCCAGGTGATCAGCGACCCCGACCGCGCGCACATCGCGGAGATGTTGAAGGCGAACGACCTGATCGACCTGGTGGTGCCGCGGGGCGGCAAGGAGTTGGTCGACTATGTGCGTGCGAACGCGACGATGCCGGTTGTCGCGCATGGCGACGCCGTGGTGCAGATCTATGTGGACGAATTCGCCGACATCGATATGGCGGTGAGCATCGTCGATAACGCGAAGACACGGCGGTACAGCATCTGCAACGCGGTAGACACGCTGCTCGTACACGCGGCCATTGCGCCGGCGTTCCTGGAGCGGATGGCGCGGCTGTGGGGCTCGAAGGTCACGTTCGTGGCGGACGACCGGGCGATGTCGCTGCTTTCGCCGCGGGCACTGCCGGGGTTGGCGGTAGAACGGGCGATGGACGAGGACTGGGAGCGCGAGCACCTGGCTCTGCGTGTGGGCGTGCGAATCGTTGACACGTTGGATGAGGCGATGGCGCACATCGAGGCCCATGGCAGCCACCACAGCGACGCGATTGTCACGGAGAGCTACACCAACGCCATGCGCTTCATGGACGAGGTGGATTCGGCGGCCGTGTACGTAAATGCGAGCACGCAATTCACCGATGGGGCGCAGTTTGGGCTTGGGGCGGAGGTCGGAATTTCGACCCAAAAGATCCACGCCCGGGGGCCGATGGGGCTGCGGGAACTGACCAGTTACAAATGGACGATATTCGGCAAAGGACAGGTACGGCCACTGTGATCGAGTTCGAACGCGAATCGCGCACTCCGTATTCGGAGTCCTACACGATCCTGGAGGATGGCGGGATTGTTGGCCGGATCGACATCCATTACCAGGGGGCCAATGTGCACGCCACGCTGTGCACCACCGCCGACGCGAATGAAAGCCGGATCCAGGCGTTGATCGAGGCGGCGGACGAGCGGCTGGTGATGACGGCTGACCCGTACCGGGAGGACTTCATCGTCTCGGTGTGGCGGGGGTCTCCGGCCGGGGTGTTTTCCGACAGCGACGACGAGGATGATGAGGACGAGGACCCGTTCCGGCTGAACTGAGCCTGAACCGGGACAGGAGCCCTATCAGGGTTTCCACCAATTGGCCGGGATGGGTTACCCGCAGAAGATCATCGGGAATGGCCGAACTGAGGCAGCGGAGGTTGGCGATGGCTGTAGTGTGCGCGTGGTGTGGGAAGCAGCTTTCGGGCTCCGGCGAAAACGTCTCGCACGGAATTTGCGAACCCTGCACTGCGAGGTTCGAAAACCACGCGCGGCGGGCAGCCGGGCGGGAAGATGGCCGCCGGCAAATCCGGCGGCGGGTCCGGAGGCTGGTTGCGCCGACGCTGCCGCTGCCGGGCTTTGAGGCGCTGTTCGCAATCTAAGATGCCGCCGGCTGGGCGCGGGGGCAGTCATGTACAATCGGGATATGGCGTTCACCGTGTCTGACTATGCGGACCTCATCAAGCTGCTTCGGGAACATCCGGAGTGGCGGGCGGAGCTGCGGCGGGAGATACTCGATGACGAGTTTTTACGGCTTCCGGATTACGTGAAGCAGACCTCGTCCGATATCCGAGCGCTACAGGCGGTAGTCGCGCAGAACTCCGTCGACATCCAGCAGCTTGTGGGCGAAACGCATGAGTTCCGGGTGGGGGTAGAGGCTCGGTTACGGCAAATCGACGGCGAGCTCTCCCAGTTGAAAGGCAGCGATTCGGAGCGCAAGTGGCATGAGCACGCCGCGGGCCGGTTCCGTCACCGACTTCGGCGAAGCCGTATTGTTCAGGCTCG
>DATNET010000618.1:0-2703 GCA_035606745.1 Tepidiformaceae bacterium | reverse complement strand
CTGGAGGCCTCGGCGACCGCTGCCCCTCAGCGTTCCGACACACCGTGCACAGGAAAGCGAGCCCCTACGTGCGACGTGCGAAGGGGCTCGCTCCACGCTGCGGGCGACGTGCGTGCGGCTAGCTGCGCGAGCCCGCGACGGCTGCCTCGATGCTGGCCGTGTGCTCTTCGATATTCCCGACCAGCGGCCCGGCGAGGATCCCGGCCACTGAGACTGGCGCGCCTCCCGCGGCCGCCAGCGTGATGCTGCGCGCGAGGTCCGCATCGCTGAACGCCTTCACCGCTTCGACTGCCTTCGGACCCTCGGTCAGGAGCGTCCCGAGCACCGCTTCCCGTGGCGCGGCGGCCTGTTCGGCGGCACGCTCGTCGTTCCTGTGCGATAGCTGGTCCAGCGTGATGTCTGCCTGCGAAGGGTGCTGACCGTCGGCGACGGCCCGCGCGAGACCAACGACACCGGTGTGGAAGACCGCATGGTCAGCAGTCGCGGCGACGGTCCAGCCCTCGGCGGTCTTCGCCTGCCAGGCCTGCGGCGAAGAGCCCTCGATCGTGTAGCGTAGCCGCACCAGTGCGGTGTTCAGGCGCGAAGCCAGCTCTTCGGCCTGCGAGAGTGCCGGTGTGGGAGCGGCTGGCGCCGGGGCGCCCGTGGCCTGTGCCGAGAGGATGGGCAGGAGGCTGTCCCAGCCGTCCAGGTGGGCGCCACGCTGGGTTTCGGAAAGCCCGGAATGCACAAGGCGGAGGCGGGTCCCGCCTCGTTCGGGCGTGAGCGTCACTTCGATGGTGCTTTCGCCCGGAGCGGGTGCATCGCCCAGCGTCTCCCAGCCCCAGCCAAGCACGATGCGGCTGTAGGGCACGAGCTCCCGGTACTGGCCCCGCATGATGTCGAAGCCGTTGTAGTCGATTCGCAAGGCTCCGCCCGGCCGGGCATCGACTTCGGCCTTGCGGCCCATCCAGCGGAGCAGCTTGTCGCGGTCGGTGAAGAAGCCATACACCGTTTCAGGCGTGGCATCGATGTGGAGTTCGCGTTCAATCGGGGGTGCGCTCGTCGCGGTCTGCATGTCAGTGCTCCTTGTGTGGCTGCCCCGGTTTCGGGGGCAAGGCGTCGATGGTCCGTTGTTCGGCTTCCGCCTCGGCCTTGAGGCGCTCGAGGCTGTCGTCCCAGAGCTGCTCGAAGTAGAGGCGGAGTTCAGCGAGCCCTTCCGGGCGCGCGCGGTAGAGGCGCCGGGTGCCGTCGCGACGTTCGTCCACGAGGCCGGCCTCCTTGAGCACCCGCAGGTGCTGCGAGATTGCGGGGCGAGTGACGGCGAAATGCCCCGCAATGGCGCCCGCCGGCAGTTCTTCGTCGCGGACGAGCCGCAGGATCTCCCGGCGGCGAGGTTCGGCAAGAGCTTTCATTGCGGCGTCCATGGCGTTAGCGTAAGCGATTGCTAACGTAAGTGGCAAGTAACAATATCGATCCTAATTTCGTGTCGGCGCGAAGGACGCTAACCACGAAGAACGCAAAGACCGCGAAGTTTCGTTGCGAGTGCGGCACGCGTCCGGTCGAGTCCCTTTGTGCTCTTTGCGGTTAGCGTCTTAGGCTCGCACAGGCGTTTGTGGCACAAATGTTCGTTGACACTCGGGGACACCGCCCCCTAGCATCGGTTAAGCAACGGTGCGACTGTGGGAGGCCATGCCAAAGTTCATTTTCGTCACTGGCGGCGTGGTTAGTTCGGTTGGCAAGGGGATTACTACCGCCAGCCTCGGCAGAATCCTCAAATCCCGCGGCATCTCTGTCTCCATCCAAAAGCTCGACCCGTACCTCAACGTCGACCCCGGCACGATGTCGCCCTACCAGCACGGCGAAGTCTTCGTGACCAGCGATGGCGCCGAGACGGACCTCGACCTCGGCCACTACGAACGCTTCATCGACCAGGATTTGACGGCCGCATCGTCGGTCACGAGCGGGCAGGTTTACCTGTCGGTGCTCGACCGCGAACGCCGCGGAGATTACCTCGGCGGGACGATCCAGCAGGTGCCGCACCTCACCAACGAGATCAAAGCACGCATCTACGGGCTCGCCGAAGCGGCGCAGTGCGAAGTCCTCATTTGCGAGGTCGGTGGGACGGTTGGCGACATCGAAGGCGAGACGTTCATTGAGGCGATCCGCCAGATCCGGCACGAGCAGCCACGCGATACCTGCCTCAGTGTCCACGTCACGTTCCTGCCGATGATTGGCGCCACCAGCGAACTGAAGACGAAGCCAACGCAGCACTCAGTGCGGGAGCTGCGGTCGAAGGGCATCCAGCCCGACGTCATCCTCACGCGGAGCGATCACCCGGTGCCGCGCGACATCCTCGAAAAGGTGGCGCTTTTCTGCGACGTCGAGCCGCGGGCCGTCATCCCGATGGAAACCGCCCAGACGATCTACGAAGTCCCGATCACGCTCGAAGAGAAGGGTCTGGGCGACTATGTGATCGAGCGGCTGGGGCTGCACGGTGCGCGCGATCTCCATGAATGGCGCGAGATGGTCCACCGCCTCAAGAACCCCAAGGGCGTCGTCGAAGTCGCGGTGGTGGGCAAATACGTCGAGCTGCACGACGCCTACATGTCGATGCGCGAATCGCTCGCTCACGCCGGCATCGCGAACAGCGTCGAAGTGGATATTCGTTGGGTGCACGCGGAGTGGCTGGAAACGCGCGCGGCGGAAGACCTGCTTGCGGGCGTG
>DATNET010000290.1:0-5266 GCA_035606745.1 Tepidiformaceae bacterium | reverse complement strand
TCGCTTCTGACGGCCAAGGCGACCCACCGATCGTCTCCCTTGGCCCGATAACAGCCATGGGGAGCCAGCGTGGTGTGCTTGTCGCCAAGCAGACTGGGCACGATCCCGTTCCACCCCCACTCGATGCAGTCTGCCGCGATGAAACAGCTCAGCGCCTCAGCCTGGGACAGGTCAAATGCGGAGCCCATACCTTCCCTGTCGTGCGCAGTCAGTCCCCCGAGGGCGAGGAAACATGCGGTCGCCGCCGCTACTGAGTCGGCCCATACGGTCTGGTTCGACTGAAGCTCGGGCGCATCGGGATAGCCTCGTGCTGCCCAATGGCCTGAAAGTGCTTCCGCGACGGGACCGACGGAGACGTGATCGGCGTAAGGGCCATCGGCTCCAAAGCCGGGCAGGTGTACGAAGACGAGGTCCGATTTGGCCTGACGGAGGTCGTTCGCTGCCAGGTTCAGGTGCTCCAGGGCACGAGGAGTGTAGTTCGATACCACGATATCCGACTTTGCGACCAACTCGAGAAACAGCGTTCGGCCATCTTCCGATTTGAGGTCCAGCGTGATCCCCCGCTTATTCCGCTCGACGGTGTGAAACAGATGGAAGCGTTCCCACGGCGTCTCGCCGGGATCGCCATGGAAGTAGCCAAACGCAGGCGATGGCGGGGCCAAGTCCCCGCGAACCACCGCCGGCATCCGCTGAACGTTCTCGATTTTGATCACATCGGCACCGAGGTCTGCGAGGAGTGAACAGGCACTGGGCCCGGCATAGAGCTCGCCGAGATCGATGACGCGAATCCCAGTGAGTGGCTGCACGCGCGACGCCGGGCCGGACGGGATCTCGTCTAGCCTGTCGCCCCAGGAAGTCGCAGTCTGTCTCTGGAGCGGCCGCATACGGGGTCGCTGTCCGTTGACTCTGTACGGCACCCCGGGAACCTGAACCGCGGGCGCTCCCAGCACGGATAAGGTGTCAAAAAATTGGCGAGCCTTGTAGTGTCGATCGCTCCCGACTTCGGAAGGGCTGTACATCGGTCCGCCCAGGACGCGGTACTTTCCGAGCGCGTCCATGATTTCGTCCACGGTCCGCTCGATCGCCCAGTTCGCGACGAGTGCGTAAATCTCGTCGCCGTGAAGTACGCGCGCCGACAGGGTCGTGAAACGCGGATCGCCGAGAAGGTCGTCGCGGCCGAGCATTCGGGCTGTGCGGTCCCACGCAAGGCCCGTGTTGATCAAAACGCGAGAGCCTTCACGCGTCAGGTAGAAAACTTCGCGATGCGATTCTGGGCGCGGAAGTGGTCGTCCGGCGAACGCATACAGCGTAAAGGCTCGATCCGGCGAGGCGAGGATGCACTCGGCGATCGCGACATCGGCCTGTATCGGCATCCTCAAATGGCGCGCGTGGCGCAGGGCGGCCAGGGCCGCTGATGCGGCGATCGTCCCCGCATAGAAGCCGGCAGCATGGGAGGAATAGCCAATTGGCGGCCGGCCGGACAGGCCCGCATCCGAGAACCTGCCAAATGTCAGGAAAGCGAGCAGCTCGGTTGCCTGGTAGCCGCGGTATGGGCCGGTCTGCCCGAATGGAGTGACCGTCACCGAAGCTAGCAGTGGGTGCGCTCGATGTAGAGCATACCAATCCGGCTGGGAGCCCTCGCACTCATCGAGTCCGAAGCTATCGAGAACGATGTCGGCTCTCTTTGCTGCCTCGAACAGCTCGGCCCGGCCGGCCGCAGACGCGAGACTACTCCGGACAACGGTCTTCCCGGTATGGAGATACTGGAACAGGCCTCCGCCATCGAGTTGCACTTCGGGAGGAAAGGGCCCTTCAGCTCGCAATGATTCGTCGAGATCACATTCAACGTGGACGACTTCTGCCCCCAGCGAGGCGAGCAGCCGTCCCGCGTAAGGGACCGAAACGCCGCCACCAACCTCAAGCACACGGATTCCCTGCAAGAGAGAGTTTGCTTCCATGACCACCGCACTTTCAGGGTTGGCGTTGCCCGCGTTTCGCGAGGCTCGGCGTTCGTGTCAGCCACCCGTCCTGCCCCGCTGGGCCGTTAGGACTGACTTGACAAGGTATGGTGCGCACAAAATACTTCGAAATCTAGTTACTTGACCAGAAGCGATGCCGGAGCGGGAAACGCCCGGGCATGGAGGCAGACATGGCAGTCCTGATCGGGGATGTGACCCCAAAAGACGAATTCATGCACCCAGTTTCCTCTGATCCGCACTTCAGCGAAAACATGCTGTTCACGTTTTTCGCTCGTGACGGGTCCCACGGCGGCCTGATCAGAATTGGTAATCGGGTCAACGAGGGCCACGCAGAAGTCACGTTCCTGCTGTTCCTCCCAGACGGCCGAACGCTCTTCCAGTTCCGCCGCGCATCCATCACGGACAACAAGGGCTTTGACGCCGCGGGAGTGCGGTTCGCGGTGATCGAACCCACGGAGCAGATTCACACCTCTTACGTCGGCCCGGCAATCGCGATGACCGATGCCTCCGCTCTGCTGGATCCGGGCAAAGCGTTCAAATCCAGCCCACTGGTCGACGTGAAGTTCGATGTGTTGCAACAGGCGGTCTCGGCACTCTACTTGCCGATGCCGTTCCACTACGAACAGCACATGCACGCCATTGGCACCCTGGAAGTCGACGGCGTCCCGATGGCCATTGATGCGTTCGGAGTTCGCGACCACACCTGGGGCCGCCGAAATTGGCAAGCCACGCTGTGCGACCGGACCCTCTGGTGCACGCTCACTGACAACGGCGGATTCGCTCTTTCCGTGACCTGGCACGACGAGACCAACGCCCCCGAGGTTATGGGCTCGTTCGTCACGCAAGACGAAAAGATCGACGTCGTGGAGGCCACCGTAGAGTCGACGTACCTCGAGGACGGAGTCACGCACTCAGCGTTCACCACACACCTGCGCCTGGCTAACAATGAAAACGTCGACGTGGCGGGCAAGGTCCTGCACCTCGCTCCGCTCCGGCACCGAGGTCCAGAGAACACCACCTATATCGGCCAGGGAATGTCTGCCTTCGAGAGCGGCGATTCGGCGGCATTTGGCCTATCCGAATACATGGATCTTCTCGTAAATGGGCGGCGTGCCTTAACAGTCGGCTAAGGCCTCAGTGATCCAATCGAGGAGAACCCAAATGGGAACAACTTCAGACAGCCAATCGCCTGAGTTGGCGGAGCTAGCCAATCCGGAGCGACTCGCGTCGTACATCGCTTCGAGGCTCGGCACGCCCGTCTACCCCGTGGAACTAGAAGGTCAGGCCAAGAGCGGAAGTTCGAACATTACGCTGTTCGTGCGGTGGCATGGTGAACGGTGGGTCCTCCGGCGGCCGCCCTCCGGCCCACTGCTCCCGACCTCCCATGACATGCTTCGTGAGTTCAAGTTCCTCAAGGCCCTGGAGGGCACGAACGTCCCCGTCCCCGTTCCGATCCTTGGTTGCGACGACGCCTCGATAATCGGGACCCCGTTTTACCTAATGAAGCGCGTGGATGGAGTGTTGTTGCAGGACGGGCAGCCGCCAGAACTACAGACCCCGGCAGCGAGAGCGGCAGTGTGCGAAAGCGCTATCGACGCGTTGGCCGCGATCCATGCGGTCGACTGGTCGTCCCGCGGGCTCACGGACCGCGGCGAGCCGTACATCCAGCGGCAGATTCGGCGGTGGTCTAGACAGCTGGAGTTGACGGCGACGCGTGATCGCGTGGCCGGGCTCGAGAAAGTGGCTGGCTGGCTCGCGGAACGGATGCCACCTCCGGCCTCGCCAACGATCGTCCACGGGGACTTTGGCCTGCACAACATGATCCTCAGCGCTTCTCCACCGCCTCGGGTGCTCGCAGTGCTGGATTGGGAGATGGCCACTATTGGGGACCCGATCGCAGACGTCATCTGGTTTTTGCGTGGCTGGGGCGTATGGCCTTCGCGCAATCCCGCCAACGAACTTCCGTCGCTTCCTGGCGCGCTCTCAGAGGACGAGATGGTGGCTCGGTACGAAGCTGTGACAGGCCGCCAAGTTGAAGACAGGCTCTTCTACGAAGTGTTTTCCAGCTGGAAGGGTGCGGTCATTCTCGAGGGGCTCTACGCCAGCTACCTGGAAGGCAACGCCGCGAACGAGTCTGTCGCCAGGTTCGAATACGAGGTCCCGGAGGCCGTTGCCAACCTCCTTGAGCTAGTTTCGCTCAACTAACCATCTCTCCATCAGTCACGTTCCGCGACACGGGGGCCATACATGAAAGGATCGCGCCGACGATGGCGCAACGCTGAGTCCAATGACTCGATGTTCGCACCACAGAGCTCCGCTGCACGGTTACGTAGCTTCACCAGGAATTCGAAGACGGCATCGAGTTCTCCATCACCATCGACGACTTCAGAAATCTGCACAATCGGTGACCAGGTTAGGGCGTTCGCCTTTTCAAGGAGTTCGCGGCCCGCCGGTGTAATCTTGAGAACGATTTCGCGCCGGTCATCCGGTGCAGGCTGCCGCTCTATCCAACCTCGTTCTTCTAATCTATCTAGTGCATACGTGATGCTTGGGGTTTCCTGTGAAAGGTAGGTGGCGATGGCGGTAGGGTTTACCGGTTTAGTCGAGTAATTCACGATAAAGAGGGCCATGTATTTGGACATATTTAAGCCATAATCGGCGAGGCTTCTGTCCTGGTTCTTCTCCACCAACGTGTACGTTTGGCGCAACAAGCTCCATAGCATGAAGAGACGGTGATCGCGCATTCCGTCCGCAGTTTCTGGTCGGCCATCGGCGGATGGCAATTCCGTTAGAGCATATTCGTCGTTCATGATTCTCCTACACGACAACTATTCGAGAACTAGCTTCGAATTATCGAGTCTCTGAGTCAAGGAGCTTGACCTGTCATCGTGTCCGCACGCCTGATCAGTGCCGATTTCGGCATTTGACAAATAGCTAGAATTAGAGTTATTACGTGTCTAATCTTCTCGGAGGCGCCGCCGTTGACTCTGCCACTTGAAGGAATCTCGGTCGTGGAGGCCGGTGACGGCATTGGCGCCGCCTACGCCGGCAAACTGCTTCGGGACCTGGGCTGCGACGTTTGGAAGTGGGAGCCCACGGTAGCGGCGAACCCGGCGCCACGGCAGGTTCGGGCTTACCACGAAGTCCTGAGCGGATTCCTCGACCGGGGAAAACGATTCTTCCCGCAGCGAGAGTTGGCCGAGCGTGCGCGGTCGGCGTCGATCGTCATCACGGCCTCGAGTCTGCCCGAACTCAACCGCATCGGCCTCGAGCCCGGGAAGCTCGCT
>DATNET010000598.1:0-2723 GCA_035606745.1 Tepidiformaceae bacterium | reverse complement strand
CGTTGAAGCCGGCCCAATGTGGGGTTGGGAGATAGCGGCCTACCCCGTTCGCTCGGTCTCCTGCGCTCGGCTCACTTGGGCGGTCGTGATGCCGATTACACTTGCCACCCCGGTTCAGTACGGCGACCGCGAGGCGCAGCCGGAGGGAGCCGAGTGCAAGGAGCCGATCAAGCCAGGTCAGCAGCCGATCCGTCGCCGGGCGAACGCGCCGCTGAACCGCCACCTTCGCCGCCAGCGTCACATCGCGTGCCTCGGGTCCCGATACTCTTCCCGCGGCGGGCTGAAAACGTCGATCGCGATCGCGTCCTCCAGCACTTCCACTTCGTGGTCGACGCCGCCTGGCACGCACCAGCTATCGCCCGGCCCGAACTCTGCCCAGCGGTCGCCGAGGCGGAAGCGAAAGCGTCCGCTCGCGAGATAGCCGGTCTGTTCGTGAGGATGCGTGTGCGGCGGGATGTGGCTGCCCTGCGCCATGTGCAGCTCGCAGAGCATCGTGTGGGCGCCTTCGTTCAGCGTCCTGCGGGTAATCCCGGGCGCCATCTCGATGGGCGTTGCCTCGGCGTTATGGGTCAATCCGTCAGCCATCGAAAGTTCTCCTTCGAACCCGTAGTCCGCCCGGCCGGCCAGCGCTCAACCCTGCGATTGCTTATCCCGGAACGCCTTGTACGCCCCGCGGATTTCGGGGTGACCGAGAGAGAGGATGGCGGCCGCCAGGTAGGCCGCGTTGCGCGCGCCCCACGCACCAACCGCGACGCCAGCGACCGGTACCCCCGGCGGCATCTGCAGCACCCCGAAGATGGCGTCCATCCCGCCTGCCACTTCGCTCGATGCGAGCGGGATGCCGATCACCGGCAGGGTCGTCTGTGCAGCTACTGCGCCGGGCAGGTGGGCCGCCCCACCTGCGGCACAGATGAGCACCTCGAACCCGTCGCTTTCAGCGCGTTTGGCAAATTCTCGCACCTTGTCCGGCGTGCGGTGCGCCGACATCGCCCGCACGACGTACGGGATGCCGAGCGAATCCAGCGCCTGCTTTGTCGGTTCGAGCAGCGGTTCGTCGTTCTTCGAGCCCATCAATAGGGCGACCAGGGGATCAGCCACATTCACACTCCAGCAGCGATATCGGTCCGATATTGGACATCCATGAATTTGATTCGGCGGGCGTTGTCGTACGCCATCGCGCGCGCCTCAGCCACGGTCGCACCGGTCGCGACAACGGTCAGCACGCGCCCCCCGTTGGTCTCCAACCCGCGCGCCGTAAGCTTCGTCCCGCCATGAAATACGAGCACGCCCGGGTCGACATCCGCCTCACCCTCAATGAGGTGGCCGAGCTTGTAGGTGGCCGGATAACCGCCGCTCGCCAGCACGACGCCCACCGCCGCCTGCCTGGACCAGCGAATATCCACGTCGCTGAGCTTCCCCTCAGCAGCCGCATGACAAACATCGAAGAGGTCCGTCTCAAGCCGGGGCATCAACACCTGCGTCTCGGGGTCGCCGAAGCGCGCGTTGAATTCGATCACGTAAGGCCCGGAGCCGGTGATCATGAGCCCCGGATAGAGTGTGCCGTTGAACGGCGTGCCTGCTGCGGCCATCCCGGCCATCACCCTATCGACGACATCCCGCTGCACTTCGGCCGCGAGATCGGCGTCCACGAGCGCCGACGGGCTGTAGGCGCCCATGCCTCCAGTATTCAGCCCAATGTCGCCGTCCTGCGCGCGCTTGTAGTCGCTCGCGAATGGCATCATGACGGCTGTTTTGCCATCACAAAAGGCGTGCGCGCTCGTCTCCCAGCCGGTCAAGCGTTGCTCGATCAGGACGCTATCGCCAGCGCTGCCGAAATCGCGGCGCACCATGGCGATGTCGAGCGCGTTGAGCGCCTCGGCGTTGTTATTGCAGACGATCACGCCCTTGCCTGCCGCGAGTCCGCTCGCCTTCACGACGATGCCGGTGTCGGGCAGCGTTTCGACATACGCGCACGCTTCGCGGTAGTCGCTGAATATTTCCGCCGCAGCCGTGCGAATTCCGTTCTCAACCATGAACCGCTTCGAGAACGCCTTGCTGGCTTCGAGTTGCGAAGCGGCGCGCGTAGGCCCGTAACACAGGATTCCCGCGGCCGTTAGGCGGTCGATGAGGCCGAGGGGCTGTGGGTCGTCCATCGTGGCGAGATAGAAGTCGACGTTGTTTTCCCTGGCGGCGTTCACCAGCCCGTCGATGTCCTTGGGCTGGACGGACAGGTTCGTGCCCAGGCGCGCCGTGCCGGCATTGCCCGGCGCGATGAAGAGTTCATCCACCTTCGCGCTCTGGCGGAGCTTCCAGGCGACGGCGTGCTCGCGCGCACCCATACCGACCAACAGGACGCGGGCCATCAGAGGAGCATCGGCAGTTCGTTGAGTTCGCGCTTCAGCGGGTCGAGGCTGAGGCCAAGCGCCGCCAACGTAAGTGTGCCCAGGAGGTTACTGTCCCCTGCTTCACCGAAGACAACGTCGGCCCCGCCAACCCGCGTGTCCAGGCGGAAAACCGCCGCGCCCTTCCTTCGCGAAATCCGGTCGCCGTTCGCCAGTTTAAACACTTGCTCGTTCAACGGCTTGATGCCCAGCCGCATGAGCACTTCGGCCGGGACGATGGAATACGTCGCTCCTGAGTCCACGAGAAAACGAATCTTCTCTCCCGCATCAGGCTCGGACGGGTTCGCTACCACTATGTCGACGTGCGTCATGCCCATGTGG
>DATNET010000592.1:0-5172 GCA_035606745.1 Tepidiformaceae bacterium | reverse complement strand
CACGACGCTGGTGCCGAGGTCCGGCTCGATGAACACCAGGCCCGCTGCCGGCAGGACGATGACGAGCGAAACGATCAGCGTCTTCAGCTCCTTCGCGTCGCCGCCGTGGTCGCTGAAGTAGCGCGCGAGCGTCAGGATCGTGGCGAGCTTCGCGAACTCTGACGGCTGGATCTGCAGCGGGCCCACGGTGAACCAACGCGTCGACCCATACGCCGTGTGCCCGATCAGCAGGATCGCCACCAGCGACAGCAACCCCAAGAAGTAAAAAATCCACGAGAAGTGCGTGAGATAGTGGTAGTCCAGCTTGGAGACCAGCAGCATGGCGCCGAAGCCGATGGCCCCGAACACGGCTTGCTTGACTACCGGGTTGGAGAGGCTCGCGGTCGGGCCGGTGTACTCGTGCAACGAGCCGCTGTAGATCAGCGCAAGCCCCATGCCGAGCAACCCGAGCGACGACAACACCATCAGGTAGTCGAAGCGGTCCCAGCCGCGGAAGACAGCAGTCCTGCGCCGCGTCGTACCGAGACTGCCGCCCAGCGTCAGTGCGCTCACGGTTTCACGTTCTTGAAGAAGTAGTCGAGGATCTTCCCCGCCGCGGGCGCCGCCTTCTCACTCCCTACGCCAAGGTCGTAGTAGACGGTGACAACCACTTCCGGGTCGTTGTACGGGGCAAAGCCCGTAAACCAGGCGTGCGACTTCGTGAGGCCGTCCGTATAGTCGATGAACTCCGACGTGCCCGTTTTCCCGGCGATGTCCAGCCCCGGTATCTGGGCCGTCGCGGAGACGCCCTGCTCCACGCCGAGGTGCATGCCTTCGCGGATAACCTGCAGGTTCGCGGCCGAAACTGGCACCTGCTTCGATTGCGGCTCCATCTTCTTGATGAGCTTGCCATCCGGCGAATCGATCTCGCTGACCAATTGTGGCGTGAGCAGTTTGCCGCCGTTCGCGACCGCCGCCGTCATCCGCGCGATCTGCAGCGGCGTCGCCGTGACATCGCCCTGGCCGATGCCCATGAAGCACGTATCGGCGTAATACCACGCCGCGTCTTCGGGATTGAAGCCTGGGCCGCTGTGCGTCCGCGCTTTTTGCTGCGCATCCGGGATCACTCCGTCGGCCTCATCGGGCAGGTCGACGCCGGTCGGCGCCCCGAGGCCGTATGCGCGCGCGTAACTACCGAGGATCGCCGCCGCTTTCTCCTGGTCGTTGCTGTTCCCAAGCGCCTTCGTCTGGCCCAGGATCCCGCACGACGCCATATAGAAGTAGATGTCGGACGACCATTCGATCGCCGCGCGCAGGTCGATATTGCCGTGCACCCGCCAGTCGTAAAGGTTATAGATCTGGCCGTTTTCGCCCTTCACTTCCAGCGTCGTGCTGGTCACATCCCACGACGTTTGGGGCGTGATGAGTCCCGTCTGCAACGCTGCGGAAGCCGTAATCAGCTTGAACGTCGACCCCGGCGCGGCTTCGGAGACCGCGTGGTTCATGAGCGGGTGCCCCACGTTGTCGGTGTTCCACTGCTGGATCAGCGCCGCGTTCGCCGGGTCGGTGGGGTTTTCATACGCGTTGTTGTCGTAGCCCGGCACCGACACCATCGCGTAGATCTGCCCTGTCTTCGGGCTCATCACCACGGCCGCGGCGATGTGCGCGTCCCAGGTCGGGTCGTCCAGGGTGCTCGACAGCAGCTGATACGTGTAGTTCTGCAGCCCCGCATCGATCGAGAGCTTGAGGTTGTTGCCCGGTACAGGGTCCTTCGTCTTCAGCGCGGTCACGAGGTCGCCCTGGGCATTCTGTTCGTTCGCCGTGAAGCCCGCCTGGCCGCGCAGCTGGTCTTCGTACTGCGCCTCCAGCCCGGCCCGCCCGATGGATTCGTTGTACTGGTACCCCTTCTGCGCGATCAGCGACGCATCTTCCTGGAATAACGGCCCGGTGTACCCCAGGATGTTCGACAGGTCGATCCCGGCCGGGTAACTCCGCCCCGGGGTGACGGAAAGGCTCACGCCGGGCATGTCCGTCGTCGCCTCGTCCAGCATCAGCGCCTGGTCGCTCGTGAGGTGGTCCTTCAGCGTCAGTTGCTGGTCGCCGGTCTTGCCTTGCTCGGCCGCGTCGATCTGCGTTTGGATCTCCAGCGCGGGCACGCCGATGATGCTTTCGAGCTTGTTGTAGATCGCGTAGCGCGTGTCGCTCGATGCCGGCAGCAGGTCCGGCACAACCGTCGCCGTATAGACGGGGGTGTTCTCGACCAGCGGCGTGCCGTTTCGGTCGAAAATCAACCCGCGCGGCGGCAGGATGTTCGTCTGGATGATGTGGTTCTCTTTCGAACGCTGGGCATAGCTCGCCCCATCGATGAGCTGCATCCACGCGAGCCGCACGCCGAGGATGCCAAACAGGCACAACACCGCCGCTCGCAACGCGTTGAGGTTGCCATGCGGGCGATTGCGGCTGCGCGTGGCCGGCCCGCCGTCCTTGAATTCGCCTTCGTCAAAAGCATCCATAGGCTAGTAGCTGCCCCAGTAGCCTTCGCGGCGAAGAGACATGGAGCGGCCGCTCCATCCTACGAAACGGAATGGTACGTACGCGAGCGTCAGTAAAGCGAGGTCAAAGATCAGTCCCGGGATCAGCACCTGTCCGATAAGCGCGCCGATGGCCACCGGGGCGCCGGACACCATCGCTCCAGCCGCGAGCACGCCCCGCAGCCAGAGGCCTGTCACTCCACCCGCGACCAGCGTCCGCGCGTACCGGTTGAGCGGCACGCGCCATTCCTCCAGCACCATCCCGAGTGGCAACAACGGCAGATACCCGATCACCAGGAGCCCCGGCGCACGGCTGGAACCGAAGCCAAGGAAGAGCGCCGCAAGGGGCAGGCCGAACATGACGGTCGTGGGCCCGGCGTAAACCGCGAGCACGGCCATAGCGATCAGCGGCAAGTCTGCCTGCGCGCCCGAAATCGGAAAGAGCGGCGCGACCGTTACCTGCGCGAGGCACGCCAACAGCAACAGCACCACCACCATCAGCGCCTTCATGGCGTCGTCACGGAGATGCGCTGCGGCACGAACGTCGTGTTGACGAGCACTGTGGTCGTCGTCGAAAGCCGCACGCCCGGCTCCACAGTCACCGCCCGGAAGAGGTCTTGCGATGTGCCCGAAACCGCGCTTACCTTCCCGATCGGGATGCCCGGCGGATAGTTGCCGCCCAACCCGGATGTCACGATCGTGTCGCCTACTTTGATGTCCGCCTGCGAAAGGTTGAACGTCAGCCCACGGTCCGGTGTGCCCTGCACGATGCCATCCGACTTCGATTCCACGTCGTGCGCGTTCACCTTGCTCTTGCTGTCCGTAACCTTGCGCACGAACGCGCTGTTGCTGTTGACGGAAATCACGGTGCCCATCAGCGTGCCCTGCGCCGAAAGCACGACCATCCCAACCTTGATGCCGCTGTTGCTGCCGCGATCGATCCCCACCACATCCGTGAAGGGCGTGTTGTCGATGACGACCACGCTCGCTGCGACGCGTGTCTCACTCGTCGAGCTCTGGACGATCTTCAACGCCTGCTGGAGGTCGTTGACGGTCTGCGCGTCCTGTTGGAGTTGCGTGATCTTGTTGTTCAGGTCTTCGTTTTCGATCCGCAGCTTCGCATTTTCATCGCGCAGGTCGTTCACGTTGCCGGCGTTCGAGAGGAACGACGCCACCGGTTGGAACGCCCCGCTGAGCACATTGTCGATGGGCGTGGTGACCACGCTGAAGACACCCTGGAACGGCCGCAACACCCCGGTCTGGCCCATAATCGCCAGGAGGAACGCGAAGCCGATCATACTGGCGACCCACCATGTGTAGCGGGAGAAAATGAGCATAGGTGCACCCCGGGCCGTCAGCCGATGCTATCGCCCGCTGCGGCGAGATGCCAATTGCGACTGCACCTTGTTGAGTAAAAGCGATTCTTCGAGCACTTCGCCGGCCCCCCGGACGACGCACAGTAGCGGGTCTTCTGCGACATAAACGGGGAAACGAGTCTCCTGGCTCAGCCGCCGGTCCAGCCCACGCAGCATCGCCCCGCCGCCAGCAAGCGCAATGCCGTGAGCCATGAGGTCGCTCACGAGCTCTGGCGGCGTTACCTCAATCGATGAGCGCACCGCTTCTACGATCGCCGAAATCGAGCCGGCCAGCGCGTCCCGGATTTCGACCGTGCTCACTTCCACCGCCTTCGGCAACCCTGTCGCGAGGTCGCGGCCGCGGATGTCAATCGTCTCCTCGGGGTCCAGCGGCGCCGCCGAGCCCGCCATCTTCTTAATCTCTTCCGCCGTCCGCTCGCCAATGAGCAGGTTATGCACCTGGCGGGCGTAGGCGATAATGTCCTGGTCCATTTCGTCGCCGGCCACGCGGATCGACGTGGAAACCACCATGCCTCCGAGGGAGATGATTGCCACCTCCGTCGTCCCACCGCCGATGTCGACAATCATGCAGCCCGCCGCTTCCATCACCGGCAATCCCGCGCCGATCGCCGCTGCCATCGGTTCCTCGATCAGGTAGCACGAGCGGGCGCCCGCGTTCAACGCTGCGTCATGGACGGCGCGCTTTTCGACTTCGGTAACGCCGCTCGGGATCCCAACAACAACTCGCGGTTGCGCCAGGAAGCTGCGGTCGTGCACCGCGCGGATGAAATAGCTCAGCATTTTTTCGGTTACTTCGAAGTCCGAAATAACGCCGTCCCGAAGCGGCCGCACAGCGATGATATTTGCGGGAGTGCGTCCCACCATTCGCTTTGCTTCGGCGCCAATCGCGAGGATCTTTTTCGACACGCGGTCGATGGCCACAACCGACGGTTCATCGATAACGATGCCTCGGCCTTTGACCATGACGAGCGTGTTTGCCGTCCCAAGATCAATCGCAATGTCGTGCGAAAGGAACCCGAAAAGGCTGGTAAGGGGGTTAGAGAACGCCAATTGAGGGGCCCCACGAATGTGAAAACAGAGACACGCGAACGGCGTGACGTGCAGCCATTATAACGGGCGTTGTCGAGTATGCGATAACCGCTAATTTCACGCTTCGTAAATGGATATCCGCTTTATCGAAGCACGAAGTTTCGCGTATTTCGCCCTGGCCACCAGGCTCCGCCGAGGTGCCCACACGAAGTCGTCACCCGTCAGTCGTCCAGCGGAGGGCTCACCCTCTGGCCTCG